>JAUXCB010000223.1 GCA_030619095.1 Verrucomicrobiota bacterium
AGGAGCTGACATGAAAGTTGGAATGGATCAAATTAGTTTTTATACCTCGCAGTATTTTCTCGATTTGAAAACACTGGCAGAGGCGCGTGGTGTCGATCCCGATAAATATGTACTGGGCATCGGGCAGGAAAAGATGGGGATTCCTCCGCCGGACGAGGATGTGGTGACCATGGCTGCGAGCGCGGCCTTTCCGCTGAAAGAGAAGGGCGCACTCGATGGCGTCGAGACGCTTCTGTTCGCGACCGAAAGCGGCATTGACCAGTCGAAGGCCGCCGGCCTGTTTGTCCACGGCTTGCTCAATCTGCCGGAGCGCTGCCGTGTGGTGGAGCTCAAACAGGCCTGCTACAGCGCGACCGTCGCGCTGCGCATGGCGATGGGGCTCGTCACCATGCGACCGCAGAGCAAGGTGCTGGTGATCGCCTCCGATGTCGCTCGCTACGAGCTGGGAAGCCCCGGAGAATCGACGCAGGGCTGCGGCGCGGTTGCCTTCACGATTTCCGCCGATCCGCAGTTGCTGGCCATCGATCCCGAGGCCGGTTTTTATGCCGCTGATGTGATGGATTTTTGGCGACCCAACTATTTGTCCGAGGCGCTCGTGGACGGAAAGTTTTCGACGCTGGTTTATATTCGGGCACTCAAAGCGGCCTGGAAGCAGTATGCGGAGGAGAGCGGCCGCTCCCTCGAAGATTTTGCCCGTTTCTGCTATCACATTCCCTTCACGCGGATGGCGGCCAAAGCCCATCAGAAACTTTCCCGTGGCATTTCCGATGAGGAGCTGGAAAAGGTGATCGGTGAATCGCTGATCTACAGCCGTGAGGCGGGGAACTGCTATGCCGCATCGCTCTATGTCGGGCTCGCCTCGCTGCTCGATAACGCCGCTGAGGATCTGAGTGAAAAACGCATCGGGCTTTACAGCTACGGCTCCGGATGCGTCGGCGAGTTTTTCAGCGGCGTGGTGCAGCCCGGCTATCGAAGAGCACTTCTTACGGCTGCACATCAAAAACTTCTGGCCGGGCGCACCGAACTCACCTTCCAGCAGTACGAGGATATTTACCATTACGGCATTCCAACCGACGGCGGAAAACACGACTTTGCACAGTACCGCACCGGCCCGTTCCGCTTCGCCGGTATCCGGGAGCATAAGCGCATCTACGAGCGGGCGTAGCCGCTCGTAGAGTTATTGGTTATTGGATATTTTCCGCTTCGCCGCTGTCGCTCTGCTCCAGCCTCGCTTCGTGTGTGATTGGGTTGCACGGTCGAAGTTTCCCGAATATCCAATATCAAATAACGAATATCTGTAACATCTTGGTGCGAAATGGGGGCTGTTCAGGGAGTTGTATCTTTGTGCGCAAGGTGGTTAAATGACAAATCAATGAAAGCAATTGCTCCAGGCAAATTGATTCTAAGCGGTGAGCATTCCGTCGTGTACGGAAAGCCCTCCGTGGCGATGGCGATCGACCGAAGCGTCACCGCCACGGTCGAGGATTCCGATGACGGTCAGATTTCATTCGAGCTGCCGGATATCAACGAACGCGATTCGTTTACCCTGTTGGCATTGCAGGATTTTAAACGGCGCACGGCAAACAACTATCGTCTTTTCCTCGATGGAAAGCTCGGGATTCGCGATGTGCTTCACAAACCGGTCGATCTCTTTAAATTCGGCTTTATCACCTTGCTTGACGGGATGCACCGAAAATTGGACAGCGGCATTGTAATCAAACTTAAATCCAACCTTCCCGTTGGAAGCGGGATGGGCTCCTCGGCGGCGGCAGTGCTCAGTGAGCTGCGCGCACTGGGGCACTACCTGCGCGTCGATTTCAAACCCGAATGGGTTTACGAGTTCAGCATGGAGGCTGAAAAGCTTCAGCACGGCCACCCCAGCGGTGTCGATTCCTATATCTCGCTCTACGGCGGGTGCGCCGCCTTTGAAAACGGCGAGGCCCATGCGGTTCCGCTGCCGCGCATGCAGATGTACCTGGTTGAAACCGGCGCACCCGATGCGACCACCGGCGAGTGCGTTGTGCAGGTGAAAGAACAGTTTGAAAACGATAGGATCTGGAACGACTTTGAAGATGTCACCCGTGAGGTGGAAAGCGCGGTGCGCCAGAACAACGATGCGCTGATGCGCTCGCTCCTGCGCGAAAACCACCGGTTGCTCTGCCGCATCGGGGTGGTGCCGCAAAAAGTCCAGCGGTTTGTGCAGGATGTTGAAGCGGCTGGTGGTGCGGCAAAAATCTGCGGTGCTGGCTCGGTGCGCGGCGAAAACGGCGGTGCCGTCCTCGTCCTGGCCGACTTCATGCCGAGGACCCTCGCTGAAAAATATGCCTACACCGTTTCGCCCGTTCGTGGCGACCCGCTCGGAACCCGAATTGTATGAGAGTTTAGCCGCGAAAGGAATTGTAGCCGTTCGCCTGTGGCGAGCGAAGGTCGGGGAAATTGTAGCCGTTCGCCTGTGGCGAACGAGTCGCCCGAAAGGCGACTGCTACAGAAGGATTGTTAGATGAAAATGGGAGGCAATCAGGAATATCCACAGACACCTCCGCGTCTCAGAAACATCCACGTCAACTCTTCGGTTTACTTCGTAACTTGTTGCACACATGACCGTTGTTCCTTGCTTTCCAACGATATTGTACATCAGAGATTCATCGATTTTGTTCATCGCGGTTATGAAGAGAAGAATATAGCGCTTGGCCGATACGTCATCATGCCGGATCACATTCATCTCCATTTTCTCCCTGTTTGAATGTAATAACTTCCCTAGGCTTTTTTGAGACTTCTTTTTGTTTGAGCTGTGTTCATTTGTAAATATCGATTGACGCTTTAACAGGATCCTCTCGAGTAACGAAGATGCCCACTTCAGATGGCGCTGTAGATAGGATCGTATAGTGATAAAATCCATAGGCGGTGAAGTCTACGGTGAGAAAGGCTGGTATTTTGAAACGGGCGACGGTGCATACGCTGCGCCATAGCTTTGCCACCCACCTTCTGGAAAACGGCGTGAACATCCGGTTGGTGCAGGAGCTGATGGGCC
>JAUXCB010000170.1 GCA_030619095.1 Verrucomicrobiota bacterium
AATCCAGTTTTCATCACTATGCGTATCGAAGTAGCCTTTTGTTTCAACCAGAATATCTTTCGGTATTTTTATTCCCGAGAGCAATCGCCGGATTTTCGCCTTTTCCTCCCACTTCGACTCGAACTCCTTTTCGACAACACAAATATCCAAATCACTGTCGTCTGTCGGTGTTCCATATGCATAGCTGCCAAACACAATAATCCGCTCCGGATTCAACGGACGGAGTGCATCCACAATTTGCTTTTTCACCTTTTCAAAACTCAACTCATCCATCACTGGGCTCCTGTTTGCAAAAGAGAAGGAATGCCTTTAAGGTCTCCCTTCTTATACGCATCATACCTCCGCTCCGACTCGTCCACCCACTTTTGCTCCACATGCTCATCTGGTTTGTCTAAACTGCTGAGCAACACTTCCGTTAAGTGTATTTTGTCAACAGGCCTTAACTTTAAGGCTTCCGACTCTGCTTCTGCTACTAACATAACCATCTCCCGCAAATTTCTATCCTCTTGAGAATAGGACAGAAATTGCTTTTTATTCAACTCATCAAGACATCTTTGATACAGTCGTATTGCTTGAAATGCTCGTCGAAGGAACCCAGCTGGAAGCCGCTTTCCAATGCTGTCGCAAGCCCCGCAGGAAGCGGTTGCGCAGAGGAGAGCCAGCGTATCCAGATGTGAGTATCAAGAAGAAGCTTCATGCAGAGCCTCCCAGTCGGAGTCCGGAACAACCGATTCTACGATATCCCCAAGAATACGTGTACCCTTCAACTCTTTTGCAGGAGAGCGCCGCAACGAACCTTCTGCCTCATCGTTTTTGACTAGAACCTCGAGAAAGTCAATGTCTCGCAAAAAACTCACGACATCATTTAATTTTTTATCATCTCGAACATTCACCGTTAGTGTTGTCATTTTCCATCTCCACATTGACTGGTTTCTATATAGCGAACTGCACTCCAAATGTCGAATCACAAACAAAAAGAGCTCATCAAGGTGCTTTCACAAATCGCCTGCACAATCCGCTCGGCGGTTTTTCCATCCCAAAGCGGCGGACAATGGCCGGAACAATCCATATCTATAAATTTATGAAATGCCGTGCGGATTTTATCGGGATCGGGTCCGGTCAACTCGGAAACCCCGCCATGCTCAACCAATGTAACCGGGCGTTCCGTGGTTTCCCTCATCGTGATGCAGGGAGTTCCGACTACGCAGCTCTCTTCCTGCAAACCACCGCTGTCGGTCAGCATGATTTTTGCATCCATGTTGAGCTTGAGCATTTCGTGGTAGCCGACCGGGTTAATCAGAATAATGTTTTCGGCAGCAAGCACCTCATCCCACAGCCCAAATTGTTGGAGGTTTTTCTTCGTCCGCGGATGGACACTCCAGACTAGCGGAAGTTCGGCAGAAATCTCATCGATCAACAATCGAACCAGCGGTTCGAGCACCTTCTTTTCATCGACATTCGAAGGGCGGTGCATGGTCAAAACGCTGAAAGCGTTTTCACGGAAACCTGAAACCTGAAACTTGAAACTTGAATCGATTAGATTGGAGAAAACGATTTCGTTGAGATCAAGAGCGGCGGCACGGTCCCGGTTCGCTTCGAGCGTATCAATCATGATGTTGCCGACGAATTTGATCTTTTCTTCCTCATGTCCCTCTCGTTTCAGGTTTTCATTGGCGAATTTATCCGGAGTAAGAAGCAGGTCGGAAATGCTGTCGGTGACCAGCCGGTTGATCTCTTCGGGCATCCGTTCGTCAAATGAGCGTAGACCCGCTTCGATATGCACCACTTTGACGTGGTGCTTCTTGGCGGTAATCGAACAGGCCGCTGTGGCATTGACGTCGCCGACCACGACCACCCAATCGGGTTTCTGTTCCAAAAGAACCTTTTCAAATTCAATCATCGTTCGCCCCACCTGCTCGGCGTGCGATCCGGAGCCGATTCCCAAATCGACATCCGGATGGGGAATGCTCAACGCCTCAAAAAACGAGTGCGACATCGCTTTGTCATAATGCTGACCGGTGTGAACCAGAAAGTGTTCGATGAATACATTCGAACTCAGGTTGGAGGTTGGAGGTTGAAGGTTGGAGGTTTTTGACTTCTGAGTTGCCGCTTCGCTGCCGTCGCATTGCTCCAGCCTCACTTCGTGTCCGCCCTCTGACTTCTGCCGCGCGTTATGAGCGGCTATCGCATGCACAAACGGCGCAATCTTCATAAAGTTCGGACGCGCTCCGACAACGGACATTATTTTTAGGGTTTTCATAGATACCTCGTTTCCGCCTCCGGCGGATCTGCCGTAGGCAGAAAAGTTGTTCAATCACTGTGTTCGTTGAAGTCGTTTCCGCCTCCGGCGGATCTGCCAGAGGCAGAAAATTCGTTGAAATCGCTAAAGCCGAGCATCAACTAGATCGCGCGGCAGGATATTTTTAATGTCAAATATCACACAGGGATCAGAGCACAAGGCCTTGAGATCCGTTTCGGTCATGTCTTTAAACTGATCATGCGCGACAGCGAGTATAACGGCACTATAGGCCTTGGACTTTAGACTTTGGACTTTAGACTCTATCTCTAAACCATACTCACGGGATACTTCTTCGGGAGAGGCCCACGGGTCGCAAATGGTGACTTCTGTACCGTACTCTTCCAACGCCTGAACAATGTCCACAACGCGGGTGTTGCGGACATCGGGACAGTTTTCTTTGAAGGTGATACCCAAGACCAAAACCTTGGCTCCGTTTACCGTGATTTTCTTTTTGAGCATGAGTTTGACGGTCTCATCGACCACAAATTGCCCCATCCGGTCATTGATTCGCCGTTGCGCAGAAATCAATTCCGGGTAGTACCCCGCCTGCTGAGCTTTGAAGCTGAGATAATAGGGATCGACCCCGATGCAGTGCCCGCCAACCAGTCCCGGACGGAACGGCAAAAAATTCCATTTGGATCCGGCAGCTTCCAGCACATCCAGTGTATCAATACCGACCTTTGAAAAAATCATGGCCAACTCGTTAACCAGTGCAATGTTGACATCGCGCTGCGTGTTTTCAATGACCTTGGCGGCTTCTGCTACCTTTATATTCGGGGCCTTGTGCGTTTCGACGGTTAAAATGCTGCGATAAAGCCCATCCACAAAGTCAGCGATTTCCGGTGTGGAACCGGCTGTGATTTTTACAATATTGGTCAAGCGGCGCTCTTTGTCACCGGGGTTGATCCGTTCCGGGCTGTAACCGGCGTAGAAGCCATCAGC
The DNA here is from genome assembly GCA_030619095.1 of Verrucomicrobiota bacterium. Lineage (GTDB taxonomy): Bacteria > Verrucomicrobiota > Kiritimatiellia > Kiritimatiellales > Tichowtungiaceae > Tichowtungia. The sequence goes on from JAUXCB010000170.1 coordinate 3,242, forward strand.
TATTGGCTCACAGCTATCAGCATGGATGTATTGTAGGCCGCTAACCTTTTCCACCACGGGAATGCAATCTTCTTCGGTGGCTCCCGGATAGACGGTCGATTCGTAGATGACCACATCGCCTTTGGAGATCACGTTACCGACCGTTTCACTGGCTTTGATCAACGGGGTGAGGTCGGGGCGATTGGAACTGTCGACGGGAGTGGGAACGGTGACGATGTAACAGTTGCAGGCCGCTAGTTCCTGGGGGCTGGTGGAGAAGGTGAGTTGCTTCGCAGAAGACAATTCTTCGGGGGCGCATTCGAGGGTGGAGTCGGTACCGCCTTCGAGCTCATCGACACGCGCCTGATTGATGTCGAATCCGAGGGTTGGAAACTTTTTTCCGAACTCAACAGCCAGCGGTAAGCCAACGTAACCCAGACCAATTATTCCGATTTTCACTTCATTCATTTTCATAATTTATTCTCCTCAGAAAAAATTCAACTTTATCTTTTTACAACCGACTGTTGCTTTCCCATCGAGCTACTCTCTGTGGGCTCGTCGAGATAAATCCGCGGAAAGAAAGATCTCTCACGAAGGCACAAAGGTCACAAAGCTAATTCGCAATACGGGTAATCCCATCTTTGAGCAGGACTTCGCATCTACATCGAACTTGTCGCGTGAATAATTCAGGCTAGCGCATCAATTTCATCACGAAATTTTCGGAAGTCATCCAACCGATTTTTCGACAAATCAAACAAAATGACGGGGTCGATCTCTTCATACTGATGGACGATCAGGTTGCGGAAACGGGTAATGTCCACATACGGCTGTGAAGATTCCAGTACGCCTAGGCTGACTAAGGACTCGATAGCCTCAGCGGCCGTAGCGGCTGGCCCGGATTTTTTAAGTGCCAAAATCCGCTCAGCGACATCAATGATGATTTCCGCCGCGACCTGCAGG
>JAUXCB010000054.1 GCA_030619095.1 Verrucomicrobiota bacterium
CATTACGCTTCGCGGGAAGAACGAGTCTTTAGTGGAGAAAACAGGAGAGACGTTATCCCATTATTTGGAGCAATGTGTGGCGGACAAGGTGATGCTGTCCCCGTTGGTTCCCGCTCCGATCAGTCGTGCACGCGGGGAGTATCGCTATCAGATTTTACTTCGTGCGGAGCGCACCGGTTCGATGACCCGTGCCATCCGCCGTTCGGTTACCGCGATTAAAAAGTGGCCGAAAGGGGTCAAGTGCACCATCGATGTGGATGCGACGTCTTTGTTGTAGTTAAAGGTGAAGGTTGTAGTGTTTCGGCTCACTCGGAGAGTTCGCCCCACCTTTTGGGTCGCAATTCTTCGGTAGGGCGACGCCTTCCGCCGACGTTAATAAACTATGGCGGGACAAGCCGGCGGAGCCGTCTTTGAATGTAGAGCAAGCGTCTCGCTTGCTTGTAAACGAGCGGGACGCTCGTTCTTTGCGTTCTCTGCGCCTTTGCGAGAGACCAACCAAGCATGAAAAAAAAATATTCAGGCGCATTGTATTGTGGATTGCATTTTGGATGGGGAACTTGCATAGATTTCCGGATGAAAAAAGCGATTATGTGTTTGCTGGCCGGGATGTGCTGCGGGTGTTCCTTCATTCCTGTTGAGGAGCCATCTCTGACTGCAAAGATCGGGCAGATTTTGATGGTCGGCTTTCGAGGGGAAACGGTTGATGAAAGCAGTCCGGTTTTACGGGACATCCGTGAGTTGAATCTAGGCGGTGTTATTCTGTTCGACGTGGATGTTGCGCTGGGCGAATCCCGCCGCAACATCCGGTCGCCGGAACAGCTGGCCCAGCTGACGTCAACGCTTCAATCGTCTGCTACCACGCCGCTACTGATTGCTATTGATCAGGAGGGTGGACGGGTAAACCGCCTTAAACCCGAGTATGGTTTTCCCTCAACCTCCTCTCATCAGGAGCTGGGGGAGAAAAATGATCCGGCCTTTACGTATCAGGAGACGCGCCAGCTTGCGGAGGCGTTGCATTCAGCGGGAATCAACTTAAACCTCGCCCCGGTTGTGGATTTATCGGTGCGTCCGGATAACTTTATCGTTAAAAAGGAGCGGACGTTTTCCGCCGCCTCTGACGCGGTTATTCACCATGCCGCGCGGTTTATGCAGGCCCATCATGACAAAGGGATTTTCTGCGTACTAAAACATTTCCCCGGACATGGCAGCTCTATGACGGATTCGCATCTGGGGTTGGCTGATGTGACGGCTACCTGGAGTCGGCGCGAACTGGAGCCATATCGGGCGCTTTGTAAGACGGCGGATGTTGTGATGACAGCTCATGTGTTTCATCGGGGTTTTGATCCCGACTGGCCCGCGACGCTTTCGGAAAAAATCATTACCGGAGTGCTTCGGAACCAGCTCGGCTATGACGGCGTGGTGATGAGCGATGATCTAGGCATGAAGGCCATTGCCGATCACTACGGATTTGAAACCGCACTGGAACGTGCTTTGAACGCCGGCGTGGATCTGATTTTGGTTGCCAACAATACCGACTATGACCCAGACATTGTTCCGGTGACGATCCGGATCATTATCGGGCTGGTTGAAAGTGGAGGGGTGAGCGAGGACCGCATCGACGAAGCCTTCCGGCGGGTCTCCCGGCTGAAGAGCCATCTGCTGCCCTGAGCCCTTTGGTTCCGGTTCTTTCTGAAGAGTGTTGTTGAGTGTAGAGGCGACGAGGGCGTCGCGTCTACGATGTCGATTCAAACCGCCGCTTCGACGGTGTTGAGTGATGAAATGAAAAAAGTGTCCTTTTTGCGCAGAAGAAATTCAGGATGAAGTCTGTGCATGCCATAACGGATTACTACGGAATTCTAGATGAACTGCTCCGATATTGACGCGGACTAAAGGATTTTCAGCGCATAATCCTATACCTCTAGAGGTGTGGGAATGTATTTCACATAACTCTTTTGATACAAGTTTGTTATAGAAGAAGAACGCGGTTAGAGTCCCGTACCTCTAGAGGTATGGGGTAAACTCTCTCTGAGCGGGTTTTAAAAAGGTGAACTTGCGCCGGTCGGCGGTTGCGGGTAGAACTCTTTGATTCATTATGAGTATTACACCCAATAGAGAAGCGTTTTTGGAAAAGGCGAAGCAGGGGAACCTGATCCCGGTCTGGAAGGAAATTCTGGCCGATCAGGAGACGCCGGTTTCCGCCTACGAACGGGTGCGCACATTTTTGCGCGAAAAAGATCAGGCGTCTCACACCTGGATGTTGGAAAGTGTCGAAGGCGGCGAGCATATCGGACGCTACTCGTTTATCGGGGGCAATCCGCGTTCCATTATTCGTGCGAACGGCACCTCGACGGTGATTACAGAAGGAGATCACGTCAGCAAAGTGAACAACGCCGACCCGCTCGATGTGCTCAAAGAATATATGACCCGCTATCAGCCGGTGAAAGATCCGGCACTGCCGCGCTTTATCGGCGGGGCCGTCGGCTTCATGGGCTACGAGATGATCTCTGTATTTGAGCCGCGCGTTCCGGTCATCACCGAAGATGTTATCGGGAATCCTGACATGGTGCTGATGGTCACCAACGCCATCATTATTTTCGATCGCGTCAATCACAGCATGAAGGTCGTCGCCAACGCCTATGTTGAGGACGATGCAGACAAGGCCTATGACGATGCGCTAGCCGAAATCGACGAGTTGTGCGAAGCACTCAAGCAATCGGTCAGCCGGGTGTTGATCGACGCGCATGCCGACGTAGAGCCCATTGAGCCGGAGTCGAACACCCCGCCGGACGAGTTTCGCGCCATGGTGGGTAAGGCGCAGGAATATATCCGCTCGGGCGACATCATTCAGACCGTGCTTTCTCAACGTTTTGAAACGCACAACGAGGCGGATTCGCTTGATGTCTACCGTGCGTTGCGCGCAATCAATCCATCGCCCTACATGTTCTGCCTCGACCTGGGCGAAAGTGCGCTGGTCGGTGCATCGCCCGAAATCCATGTGCGCTGCGAAGATGGGCAGGTTGAAGTCCGTCCGATTGCCGGCACCCGCCCCCGCGGTCTCACCGAAGACGAAGACTTGGCGCTCGAAAAAGATTTACTCGCTGATCCCAAAGAAATCGCGGAACACGTCATGTTGGTCGACCTCGGTCGCAATGATGTGGGTCGTGTTTGCGAATTTAATAGTGTCACTGTGCCTGAACAGATGATTATTGAACGCTACAGCCACGTCATGCACATCGTCTCCGATGTGAAGGGAACCCTTTCGCCGGAACACGATGTCTATGATGTCATGCGTGCCACATTTCCGGCGGGTACCGTGAGCGGAGCTCCGAAAATTCGCGCCATGGAAATCATTGCCGAGCTTGAAAAGTCGAAACGCGGGCCCTACGCCGGGGCGGTCGGCTACTTTAGCTTCGACGGCAACCTCGACTCCTGCATTACCATTCGTACGGTTGTGCTGGATAAAGATAAAGCCTACGTACAGGCGGGGGCGGGCATCGTCGCCGACTCTGTTCCCGAAATGGAATATCAGGAAACCCGCAATAAAGCCCGCGGCATGATGAAGGCATTGGCCCTTGCTCGGCATTATGCCGATGCAAGAGCCGGAAATTCGAAACTCGAAACTGGAAACTTGAATGAACTGTAGAGAACACGAATTTCAAATTTCTAATTTCACATTTCAGGTTTAACTATGATTCTGGTCATCGATAACTACGATTCGTTCACCTACAACCTCGTGCAGTACTTCGGCGAGCTGGGTGCGGAGATGAAAATTTTCCGTAACGACAAAATCACAGTCGCCGAAGCCATTGCGCTGAAGCCCGAAAAGGTATTGGTCAGCCCCGGGCCGTGTACGCCGAAAGAGGCTGGAATTTCATGCGACATCATTCGTGAATTCGGTCCGCGCGTTCCGTTGCTCGGTGTCTGCCTGGGTCATCAGTCCATCGGCGAAGTCTACGGCGGAAAAGTCGTTCGGGCTGAACGCCTGATGCATGGCAAAACCTCGCCTATTCTGCATAACGGCGAGAGCGTTTTTAAAGGTCTGCCGAGTCCGTTCGATGCCACACGCTACCACTCACTCATTCTGGAACGTGAAACGCTTTCGTCCTGCCTGAAGATCACGGCGGAAACCGCCGAGGGCGAAATTATGGGTCTCATGCACACGGAGCATCCGGTGCATGGCGTCCAGTTCCATCCCGAATCCATCCTCACCCAGCACGGAAAACAGCTGCTCAAAAACTTTTTGGAGATGGTATGACCAATAACGACACCTTGCGCCGGTTGCGCTATGCGTTGAACAAAAACGATATCGCGATGGCTCAAATCACATCTAAATCCGGACGGGAAACGACGGAAGCGGAAGTGATTAACTGGCTGAAGTTCGAAGATGAGTCGGGATTTTCCGAGTTGTCCGATTCAGATCTCTGCAGCTTTCTCGATGGTTTGATCGTTGAAAAACGCGGCCCGCATCCTTCCGGTAATGTACCGAAGCCCCTCGATTTTTTATCCAACAATGAAGTCCTGAAAAAGTTGCGAATTGCTTTGAATCTGCAATCCGACGGCATGCTCGAGATTTTCAAAAAAGCGGAGTTTGATGTCTCCAATGCAGAGCTGGGCTCCTTTTTTCGCCGGGCGGATCATCCGAAATTCGCGAAATGTCCCGAACAGGTTCTTCGCAAATTCATCACAGGCCTTAGCGCATAATTGTTGCCGATTCCTTCTTTTGGCAATCCCAAAAGTACTTTCGGGATACCTTCCGCCGTCGCTCTTTGAGCTATGGCGGGACACGCAGGTCCAACGTTTGGAAAGATCAGAGCGCAACGGGCCCCGAAGAATCGAGGGTCTCTGAGATGTCGCATCTAAACGGATATCTTTTTCGACACCTTTTTAGGATTTGTAGATATATCACTTAGTGATATATTAACGCTTATGAAAAAACAGAGTCTGGACAGTCAAATGGTGAAGGGGCATATGGATCTGCTGGTTCTGGGGCTTCTTCAAAGTCGCGGCGCAATGCACGGGTATCGAATTCGCCAGGAACTCACCGACCTGTCCGGGCGGGTATTCCAGCCCTCCTACGGGCGGCTCTATCCGCATCTGGCAGAAATGAAAAAAAGCGGCTGGCTCAAAAGCCGGATTGAACTCGTCGGCGAGCGACGCGAACGCAAAACCTACTCCATTAGCGCCAAAGGCCAAACCGAACTGAAACGCCGTATCGAAAAATGGAACCTCTTCTCCAAAGGCATTGAACAAGTCCTTAAACACTGCCGCCTCTGATTGATATATCACTTAGTGATATATTGACACCCGCCGAGGAGAGTGCGGATTCTTCGAGGAGAGAACTCAGAGTTAACCTTCGCGAAGAAAATGCAGACTTTTAGATTACCATTTTCGGTGTGGATGAGTCATTTTTCGTGAATGTTTAATATTCAGACCTGACCCCGGCTACCCCACAGGAGGGGATTATTCATCGCTCTTGCTTCATTCCCCTCCTGCGGAGGGGTGGCCGCAGGCTGGGGTGGGTTAAAGGGTTGCGATATACAAAAGTGCCCACAGATTTGGCGGAAGACCCCTAAGAAGTTTACTTTTTTGTTCATGAGGTTGGAACATTAAATGAGATTGACTGTGCAGGCGCTTTGTGGATACAGTGCAGGCATGAAAAAGAAGCATAAATTACAATATACGGTTCGGCAGGTTCCGGAAGAGGTAGATCGAAAGCTTCGGGAGCAGGCTGTTCGCGAAGGGGCGAGCCTGAATTACGTTGTTTTAGATGCGTTGGCTTCATCGGCGGGCGTGAAAGATAATCCCGTTGAGTTTCATGATCTGGATGCGCTGGCGGGAAGCTGGGTGGAAGAGAAAGCTTTTGATGAGGCCATGAAGGCGTTTGATCAGGTGGATGAGGACTTGTGGAAATGAATCTACTCGTTGATACAAATCGATATTGTGATTTCTGCAAGGGTGATGCAGATGCCGTCAACGCTTTTCAGAAGGCCCGCAATATTTATATTCCGCTGGTTGTTTTAGCCGAACTTCGCGCAGGGTTTCTTTGCGGGACACTTTCCCGGAGGAACGAAAAGACGCTCACGTTGTTTTTAAATTCAGAACGGGTGCAGATACTGGTTCCCGATGAAAATAGCACACATCATTATGCGCGGGTTTTTGCACAACTCCGGTTGCTGGGAAGACCCATTCCAACGAACGACATTTGGATTGCCGCGCTGGCTATTCAGCATGATCTGATTCTCTATTCCCGAGATAAGCACTTTGATCTCCTTCCGCAGGTTGCACGGGTCTGATTGTTTGGTTATTCTGTTATTCCAATACTCCAACATTCCAGTATCTTGCTGCCATGTTTTTTGACACCCATGTTCATTTTGACGATTTCGTGGAGGACGGTTCATTTTCTGCCGTTCTGGAGCGAGCGGAATCTTCCAACGTTCGGAAGTTTCTTGCGGTCGGCGGATCAAAGGAGGCCAACGCGCTTTCTCTGCGGCTGGCCGGAGAGTTTCCCAATAAGATTTTTGGTTCCGTGGGCTACGACCGTGGCCTCGCGGGTGAAACGCTTGACTTCTCTCTGTTGCGTGAGCAGGCCGCGCAAAGGGAAACGGTTGCCATCGGCGAGACGGGTTTGGACTATTTCTATGAGCCGGAAAAGGCAAAGGAACAGCAGGCACTGTTTTCCCAATGCTTGGAGGTTGCGGTTGAGATCCAAAAGCCGGTCATCGTTCACACCCGCGATGCCGACGACGATACGCTCGGAATTCTCACCGACTTTTCCAAACATTGGAACGGCGACCCGTCGCGCATCGGGGTGCTGCACTGCTTCACCCGAGACGAGAAATTGGCGAAGGAACTGCTCGACCTCGGGTTTTATATCAGTTTCAGCGGGATCGTCACCTTTGCCAATGCCGACCCGCTGCGCGCGGTCGCGAACTATATTCCTGAAGACCGCCTGTTGATTGAGACCGACGCGCCCTATCTTGCGCCGGTTCCGCACCGGGGGACGCGTTGCGAACCTGCCTTCGTTGTCGAGACAGCCAAACGGCTTGCCGAGGGAAGGGGCTGTGCAGTAGACTCTTTAGCCAAGGCAACATTCAGGAATGCCTGTCACTTATTTGGGGTATCCGAGGGAGCCGGAAAATGAAAAAAATCGTGTTAAGTGGGATGGCGCTGTGGGTTGCCGCATGGGTCGGGGCGGAGGAGGTGCCAAAAATTACCGTGACCGGTAACCGGGTCAGCCTGCGCGCCGCGCCGCAGATCAACGCGGTGCTTCTTGACCGCGCCGCGCTCAATGAGCAACTGGTTCTGGCGAATGATTCCAACCCGGAGTGGGTGGGGGTTCGTCCGCCGGAACGGATAGATTTATGGGTGCACAGCGACTACATCGAGGGCGACAAGGTTCTGCCCGAGCGTCTGAATATCCGTTCCGGCCCCAGTCGCAGTCACGAAATTGTCGGGGTCGTTTTATGCGGCAATGAGTTGACTGTTCGCGGGCAGCTCGACGGATGGGTTCGTATTGCCCCGCCTGCCGGAACCATCGTTTGGATTAGCCGCAAATATACCACCGTTCCGGCACGGGCTGTGAAACAGCTTTCTGCTCTAGGTGAGCCGGTGCTCATTACGCTGGATCCTGAAATTCCTGCCATCCCCGTGCAGCCCGCTGATTCCAGCGCCCGGCTCATCACGCTCAATACGAATGAGGTGTTTGTTGTGCAGGAGCCGAGAATTCTCATAACGGTGGAGCCGTCGACTCCTGCCCCTGCGGAAGTGGTCGCGCCTCGGTCAGCCCCTGCGGAGCGGGCGAAAAAAGAGATCGAAACCATTGTGAAGTCGGTGCTCCAGCCGGTGATTAATGATGTGCTGGCTGCGGTCGCGACGATTCCTGATGTGCCGGATGTTCTTCTGGAAGATCCTGAAAAAGAGCAGGGGCATGAGGGAAAATGCTCCGGACGCCTTCGACCCGAAAATGCACTTCTTTATAAAGTAGTCGATCCGGAAAACGAACAGATTGTGATCTGTTACGTGCGCGGTGATCTGACGCAAATGGAGGCCTTTTCCGGTCGGCGGCTCCTCCTGTCCGGGAAAACCTACTGGGCCGCAGGGCTGAAGCCTCCCATGCTGGTTCCAGAAACAATCGAACTGTTTAGCACCCCTTCAGCGGAGTGAACGCCTTTCAAAAACAGACTGTAGACGACAGCCGTCTCGACGGACAGGTCGAGCGGATTGTCTTTCGGAACGAGGAGAACGGCTACACCGTTTTGCGGGCCAAAGTCCGCGGACACAAGGATCTCGTCACCGTGGTTGGAACGGCCTCAAGCATCAGCCCCGGCGAGTGGCTGGCCGCCGACGGCGAGTGGATCAGCGACGCTCACTACGGCCCGCAGTTTAAGGCGGAGTCCATGCGGGTGTCCTCGCCTGACACCATCGACGGCATCAAGAAATTTCTCGGATCGGGGATTATCCGAGGCATCG
>JAUXCB010000135.1 GCA_030619095.1 Verrucomicrobiota bacterium
TGGGACAGCTACGGGATTAAACTTTGATGGAACAGAAAGTGGCGACCAACGGATTAATGTAAACAGGATTAAGGACGGCAGAATGGTTTTGGAAAGTAAAATTTGGAGTGCGGTGGGAAATGAAGTGCCACACCGCTTTTGCGGAAGGAGCGCACCTCATTTATATTAATCCGTTGCTGATATTTTTTATGGCTGAACAGAATCCAGATCGAGACACGCTAATTTCCGCCGAGGAAAACCGAGCGATGTTTGACCGCATCGCGAAGAACTATGATGCGGCAAATCGCGCGATTTCCATGGGGATGGACAAAGGGTGGCGCCGGAAGACCATTAAGGAGCTCTGTCCGTTTCGCGGCGGGCGCTATCTCGACATCGGTACGGGAACGGGGGATCTGGTTTTCGAGATATTGGATCAGTCGGCCAATGTGCTGGTCGATGGAATTGATCCTGCTGAACAAATGCTGGAGATTGCCCGCAGCAAGGCGGCAAAGCGGGGCGTGGGCGATGCAGTATCGTTTTTGACGGCCGATGCGTTGGACTTGCCTATGGGCAGCGAAACGTTCGACGGGATTGTTTCGGGCTTTTGCTTTCGTAATATTGAGCGCCGGCAAAAAGCGCTGGAAGAAATGCTGAGGGTGCTCAAGCCGGGCGGGAAGTTGGTGATCCTTGAAGCCACCTATCCATCCAATCCGCTGGTTCGGTTGGGCTACCGCCTCTATACACCATGGGTGCCTGTAATTGGAAAAATACTGGGAGGCGGGGCGGCTTATAAATATCTCATGGATTCGATCGAGAATTTTCCGAAACCGGAGGTTGTGATGGATATGTTCACTGAAGCCGGGTTTGTGGAGGTGCACTGCTCTCCGTTGACCTTCGGAAGCGTCTCCATCTTTTCGGGAAGAAAGCAGGCGGCGGTATGAGCGAGGAGAAGTTTATTTTTGCCGGAGCGCCGTATAGTAACTCGGCCCCGTTGGTGGATAAACTGATGGAGGTGGATTCGCGCGTTCGGGTGATCAACGATCATCCATCCCAGCTGGTTGCTGATCTCAATGCGGGTCGGGCCGATGTGGCACTTGTTCCTGTGGTTCATTTATTCAACCACCCTGAACTTGTGATGCTCGAAGGATTGGGTGTTGCGGCGGATGGGCCGGTGAAGAGTGTCTTGCTGAAGTGCAATGTGCCCGTCCGTGAAATAAAAACTGTTGAACGCGATCCGGCCTCGGCCACTTCTAACGCACTGGCCGAGCTCCTGCTGAAAAAGCACTATGGTTGTTCCGTCGAAAGGGCTAAAAGCAACGCGGATGCCGTGGTGGTGATTGGCGACCGCGCGCTTCTTTCCTGTCCGGCACCAGCGGGCGATATCGATCTGGCGGAAGCGTGGAAGGAGATGACCGGACTGCCGTTCGTCTTTGCAGTATGGGCGGTGCGCAGGGATTTTCCCGAAATTGAAATGGTCACAAAAATTGCGCAGCAGGCGTACAAGGCCGGCATCGAATCACTTGAAAATATTGTTGCACGGTACGCGGATGAATTTGGAACCGCCACGACCTTCTGGCTCGACTATCTTAGCCATTCGATTCACTACGAACTGGATGCTCGGGATATCGAGGGGTTGACGGAGTTTCGGATGCTGATTACCGATGGGCCGTTAAGTTGCTAACATAGGTGCTTAGGTCTTCATAGGCACCAATGGTTCGAGCTTGTCTATTAAATTCGTCAGACAGAAAATCAGTCAGATGTTTATCTTTGGAACGGAGAAGCTTCTCGATGTTTTGAGCTTCAACCCTGCAGAGGCCTGCTAGCTTACTGAGGCTTCTCGTATACTCCTCCCTAAACTTATTTGAGTGGTAGTGTCTTTCTCTCATTTTGTTGTATGATTGAGCCCAAGACAGAATCCGGCGATCGGCGTTGTCATCCAGATCCACCCTGTTTGAGCGATTATTTTTCCAGCCGGAGTAGATCGTTTCCAGACAATCAATGAATTGTTCGTTTTTAAAGTAGGCCGCGCCATACTTTTGATTGTATTTCCCCCAGTTGACCGCGACCCAGTCCGAGTCTGTGATGCGGTAGCAGAAGCGCCGGGTCTTGTTCTCGAACTGGGTGCCTTCCTTGCTTCGGCTGTTGCCTGAAAAGCGCACATAGCTTGCAATGCCAATGACCTCTTGCTCTAGGTTGAGCACGGGACTGCCGCTGTTGCCAGAAACAAAGTCGGCGGATACCTCGACTAGATCGCCGCCGATTCCGTTGATTCTTCCATAGAGTTCTGTGGCCACGCCGGCGCCGTCGCTGTTGCCAAACACTCCGACGGGAGCCTCCATTTCAATGCGGTTGGAGACCTTTAACCCCGCATCGGTGTCGAGGAGCAATCGAGCCATGTCTCGCGTTGCAGAAAGCTCAACTTTTTTTGGGCGCAGTTGTTTTCCCGAAATACTTTTGAAGCGGATCTTTTCGGCTCCTAAAAGCACGTGTTGGTTGGTGAAGATGTAGTAGTGATCCCCCATCTTGGCGACGAACCCACTCCCTGTTCCGTTCTCGTGTTCAATGATAACCAAGTGGTTGCGGATGTCGTTGAACGAGTAGGAGAACTCTTTCTTGATGAGGTTTGATTTTTCGAGGCTTTTTTCGGCGGCCTCTTCCTTTTTGCGCTCCTCGTCCTTCTGTTTTTCATGATCGGTCTGCTCGGCAAATGTGGAGGCATAGGCCAGCAAGAGGAAGAGGAGATAGTGTGTGGGGTTGGGTTTTTTCATGAAGGGGGCTCCGGAGGGGCTAGTTAAAGCGGAAATAGTTAGAGCTTTCCAGTTCCTTTGCGAAGCCATCGAGTAGCTCACTGGCATTGTCGAGGCGCGTGGAGAGGCGAAGAAACTCATTGCGTAGAAATCCTGAAAGTTCCTTTTGCTCGGACAAAAAACGCATCTTTCGCGACCGGCTTGTGCACACGTCGGAGAGGGCGTTGGCACTGTCGATCAAATCCTTTCGGATTTGCTTATTGGTGTTGTCGAGCTGGTGTTGCGTGATTCGCTCGCCGGATATGCGTTCGATTCGGCTCACCACTTGGTTGTGGTTTTTTGCCCACTTCTGGAGCCCGGAATCCGGGAGGTTCTCGGTTGGCACCTTGGTGTAGGTGTTGTTAAACCACCTCCATATGAGGTCAAATATTTCATCGATGGTCTCATTGTTTTTTAGGTAGGCCGCGCAGTATTTCTCGTTGTATTTTTTCCAGTTAACGGCCTTCCATCGCACCCCATCGAGGCGGTAGCAAAAATGTCGGGTTATGGTTTTTGCTTCTTCTTCGTCCTTGGTTTTTTGGTCGGTGGAAAAGCGCACGAAGCTGGCGATGCCGATCACCTCTTGATCGAGATTAAGTACGGGGCTTCCGCTGTTCCCGGAAACAAAGTCGGCTGAAACTTCGACGAGCTCGGATCCGACACTCGTGACTGTTCCGTAGAGTTCCGTCGCGACCCCGCCTCCGTCGCTGTTGCCGAATACGCCAACCGGAGCATCCATTTCGGGGCTAGCGGAGAGTTCGAGCCCGGAGTCGGTATCGAGAAGTAGCCGGGCGATATCCCGGGTTGTGGAGAGTTCAACCTTTTTGGGACGCAGAACCTTTCCGGATGCCGTTTTGAACTTGATGCGGTTGCCGCCCATGATGACATGCTGGTTGGTGAAGATATAGTAACGGTCTCCCATTTTGGCAACGAACCCGCTCCCCACGGCAATGTCATGTTCAATCACAACCAAGTTGTCCTGGATATCGGAGAAGGAATAGGAGAATTGTTTTTTTAGCGCTTTTCCCTCAGCCTCTTTTTCGGCGAATGCTACGCCGCATGCCAATAGAAGAAATAAGAGTGAATAGCGCAGGGGCTTTGTTTGGGTCATGAATCGTTCTCCGTCGGGTTGTCTTCAAAGTATTCTAGGGTACGTTTTGAGAATTTTTCGCCCGCCTTTTCCTTTTTCGAACCCTTCAGATTATATGCTTGGGTCAGGCACTGAATCCAGTTTCCGTATGGGTCGGTTTTCAGGTAGTCGAAAACTTCGAGTAGTTTACTGCCGCTTTCGCGGTTGTGATAGAGCTCTCTAGATTGCAGGTTGTCGTCGTTCCAGTCGATGGCGATGGAAAATTTAATCCGCTTACGTTTGTCATAGGAGAGATACTGAAACTCCTTATTATCGGCTCTGCGCTTATATTGGCTGTACGACAGCGGCTTCCTGTTTTTATCCATGCGCTTGGTGCCCATGTGGTATTTGGCAGGGGAGTATTCCTGGATTTCAATTTCGCCCGATGTGGAGTTGTTCAGGGCAATCTTACGCGATGGAACATTGATAACGACCTCGTATTCGTTGGTTTCTCCTTTTCCTGCATTTTCCACGCGGTAGGTGGTGTGGCAGCCAGCTTCATTGTAGGCGTTTGTGACGAAAAGCGTTATCTCATCCTTGGGCCCCCATTTGGTCCAGGAGAGCATGTTTCCCTGTTCGTCGTAAATCCGCTCTTCCTTGTAGTTTCGATCCGACATGTTGTAGCTGTATTCCGTTACCACTTTTTTAATCGGTCCGAAAAGATCGTTTTCAACGCGGTCAGAAACCTTGATGTCGAGGTGTGTTTCTTGTGCGATCGCAAGAAAAGGGAGCGCCATTAGAATGACCATGCCGATTACGGTTCTATTTGTTATTAAATCTGAAAACATACAATGATTATACGGCTTTTCTTATTTTCCGAAAAGAGCTTTCTTTGCTTAAAGGGATCGTTGTGTGTTTTGGCTCGATTCACAGGAGGGCATTCGATACCAATGGACGGATACAACCATGATTAAAGATCTCTCCATCCTGATGCTAAGTGCGGCCGCCATTGTTGGCGCCGTACGTTTTTTGCTGATTCCCGGGATTGGCAGAATAGGCGTGGCGCTGAAATTTTCGGCGAAGGTGCGCGGGCAGATGATCGGCTACGCCACCAGCGTGCCCGAGCTGACCGTGCTGGTGGCGGGGGCCTTTGCAGGCGTGTTTGATGCCGGCCTGTGGAATATTGCCGCGTCGAATATTATCAACTGGGTGCTTTTTCTCGTGACGGTGTTTGCCTTCCGCCAGCAACTGGATTTGAAGCACAAAGGATTTGCCGACGAGATTGTGTTTGGCATTCTCTCCGTCGTTATTCCGTTGCTGATGTTTGCAGTGCATCTCGGAACCGGCTACGCAA
>JAUXCB010000019.1 GCA_030619095.1 Verrucomicrobiota bacterium
CAGTCCACACCTTTGACGCCGGTTGCAGGAATTTTTTGTTCAGGAGTGCAGAAGTCGCCGTACTGCGGATCGATGAAAAACCCTTTTGACCAATCATGATTTTTGGGCCAGCCAGCCTCCGGAGATCGGTACAGACGGTTGTTCATTACAATGTTCGGCTGATGCTTTCGAATCATGGCTATCAATTCTTTAGCGCGCCAGCTTTCCCCTTGGCATTTCTCCTTACTGTAATCCCACCACACGATATCAATAGGGCCGTACCCGGACATGATCTCTTTTACTTGGCCGTGCAGATAGTCGAGATAGATTGAATTGTCGCGCCCTTCATTCGTGTCCCCTTTGACTGTTGGGAGTCCAAATCCAGCATAAGCGTGAGGATGATGCCAGTCGATTAGCGAGTGATATGCGCCAACTTTGAGACCTTCAGTCCTTGTGGCTTCGACAATTTCCTTAAAGAGATCACGCCCGCAAGCATCCTTTGCGTCGAACGTAGTCAGCTTACTGTCATGTAAGGAGAATCCCTCATGGTGCTTGCTCGTAAAGACTAGATAGCGACAACCAGCAGCTTTTGCGATTCTAGCCCATTCCTCCGCGAAATCAGCTTTGGGCTTGAATTGCGGAATCAGTTTCTTTTCGTAGAGATCTGCGGGAACACCTGCTCTCTGTTGGATCCATTCCACCCCGCCCCGTTTCCATTGCCTTTCACCCCATTGCCCGGCAGGAATGCTGTAAAGCCCCCAGTGAACGAACATACCAAAACGTGCTTCTCTCCACCATTCCATACGTGTATCGCGCTTGTTGATCGTTTCGCTTTTTATTTTTCCATTAGCGGCCGGAAGGTTTGTTGATATCAGGATTATTCCAGTGATTAAGATGAGTCTTTTCATTCAGTTTTTTTCCTCCGTGTCAGACCTTATGGCTGAAGCGGATAGCGCTTCGGCCTTTTTCAAATCAAGTGGTGTGCCCGACGAACTTTGAGACTGTAGCGGGCTTGCCCGCGAAAGGCGAAGCGTTTGTTGCTCGAGCAGGTGGTTGGCCGGTGCGAAGCGCCGGACGGCCAGAGGTTCGATGGAAAAGAGGGCAAAAGAGGAAAAAAAGGGAAAAAGGTTTGGAAGGCTCGAATAATTGATTCTGCATAGATGCATGCACTGACACCTTTTCCTTTTTTTCCGAAGATAGCGCGGCGACCCGTTCGCGGTGATAAAGAACCTGTTGTTTTATGGATACGTAGTTGTCTATCTGTTTTGCGGTGCCCATTGGCTGCGAATTCCCAGTACAGAGGGAACCAGGCTGAGGGTGACGGAGAGTAGAACAATCATGACGCCGCTACCGAGCAGCAAGGTGTCGTAGGCGCTGAGAGTTCTTCTAAGAAGAAGCCATTCCGTACGCAAGAGGTTGAGTTTGAGAATTTGCCCGCTCAGCAGGCCGGAGAAGGCGATCCCCGCAGAGATAAGCGCAATGCTTAAGCCGGTTGAAAGTGATTTATTTTCTTTGGGGATCAACGCCAGCATTTCTGAGGAGGCGGCGATGCCGTGTGCTCCTTGAACTGTTCCAAAAAGGAAGGAGAGCAGGCCGACGGTGTAGATGCTTGGCAAGGGAATGAAGTCCCGGAGTACCAGCAGAAACAGGACCCCTGCGAAGGAGAGGTGTCCGGTCAGAAAAACCGGTTTAGTGCTGAAGGAATCCACCATTTTTCCTCCGATATAAAACCCGAAAATCGCCCCGGCTCCGAGCAGGTTTCCCATCAGCACCAACTGGCTGTCAGAGAATCCGAGAACCTCTTTTTGTAACAGGCCAAACAGCCAGGGTGTGGCACCGACACAGAGGGAGAGCAGAAAAAGGTAGGAGCAGAACGGGGGGTAGTGCGGGATTCTCAGCACGGTGCGGAGTGCTTCCATCAGGGTGACGTTGGGCGAAGGGTCGGGTTCTAGTTCCGGAATCTGGATGTAGAAAAAAAAGCGTGCGGCCAGCAGGAGTGTGGCGATAAATAGGATGAGCTGGAAGAGGAGAAGATCCGGGTAGAGGCGTAGCAGGCAAATGATCCCCAGAGAAAACAAGAGTCCCACGGTTCGAAAGGTCATTCGCAGTTTGCCGAAAAATCGACCGCGAATTTCTTCCGGAATAATTGGGCTTAATAGCGCAAACCAGCTAGAAGAGTTGATGGTGATGCCCATGGCGTAAATGAGAAGACCCAGCCCAATCCATTTACCCGGTGCGGAGGAGGAAAATCCAGCTAGCGGAAGCATTAGGTAGCCAATGATGGAGATGATCAGGCCGATCGCCCCAATTTTCTTTTTGCCATGACGGTCGGCAATATAGGCCATGGGAAGAATTAAAAGCATTCCAATGAGCGGCGAGAGGGAGAGCAGAAAGAGAATGCGGTACCCCGGGATTCCCAACCGCGCGAGATAGGCCAGCATAAACCCGTTGCTGAGAAGAATCATGCTGGTGATCCCCAAACACTGGGTGAAAATAATCGTACGCAGAGCCTTTTTGATCGTTGCATCAATCATGGTAATTCAATCTTATTTCTGATGGGAGGAGTCTGCTAATCACATCGGACTAGGGGCGCTGATCGCAGAGGGGTTGAGCCGCAGGTCGAGGGGTCGAAATATGCTGCAGGAAGTATGGGTGCGTCTGTTGTCGTCGTGATGGGTTCCCTTTATTCGGAGATTACGCCGTATGGTTTAAAGCAACCAGAATTTTTTCAAGCCACTCTTCTTTTTTGGCCTGCATCATCGGGCTGGGGTGGGCGGTCAGAATCGGGTTGTTTTCCGAAGGAATCGTGACTGTTTTTTCGCCCGCAATAGAACTCAGACATTGTTGCGCCAAAGGGATTAACCCTGCGTCCTGACCCCATCCGAGGATGAAGGGTGCCCCGGGTTTCCGTGCGAGCATCTGCTCGCGCTCCGCTTTCCGAACGTTGGAAAACAGGCTGTGCGCACCCCCGCCTTTCATTCCGTTGAGTTCTTTTGTGCGGGCGATAAAGCTGGGACTTTTCGGGTCGCGGATATCAGAGATATTCAGAATGCGAATATGTTTCCACTGTTTGGAAACCATGATGCGCATCAGTTGATATTGAGTGTTGTCCGGCTGCGTTAAAACCAGCGGCTTTCGAAAACCATCGGGCAGGGGCAGTTCTAACAGGCGGTCGGTGTCGCCCTCTTCGATGGGTCGTGACGAGCCGGGGTTCATCATGATCACCACGGCATCCGGCAGGTTGAGTGATTCATTCGGCGAGCCGAATAGATCGCCGGAGTCGCTTCCCGCGCCAACGGCTTCGCGCGGCAGCGAGGTGATCTCCAGCGTACTGCGGCAGAGCAGGGGCTTCTGACCTTCGATATTCAGGCGGTAAAAATGGCCGTAACAGCGGAAGGTCTTTTTTAATTCAGCGGCATATAAAAATTGAGTCATAAGCGGACATTTAACCACTCGTTTCGCTTTATCTTAATCATAATTTTAATCTTAATCTGGCGGGCATTTGGAAGCCACGGACTCGTCCGGGCTCCTTTGAAGGGGTCGGTTTGGACGGGTTGGCATGGATGGATGAGGCCCGTGCAGAATATTTCCACCTTCCAGCCGCACCGCTGGCGAGAAATTGTGGCTGACCGCATTCAAAAAGGGCGCGAACCCGACCTCTCGGAACACGTCGTCATGGAGATGATGCGGTCCATTCACGAAGAAGCCATTCGCCAGCAGGAAATGGATCGCATTCAGAGTGAAGGATCATTTTTCCAGACAGTGGGAAAAGATAGATTTTCAGGTTAGAGGCCTTGACTTGCCTGCTGATTTCTATACCTTATTCGCCTTCTGCATTCCGACGTAGCTCAATGGTAGAGTAGGTGACTGTTAATCACTTGGTTGCTGGTTCGAGTCCAGCCGTCGGAGCCAAATTTAAAGCCGAACCGCAAGGTTCGGCTTTTAGTTTCCCCACGGATTCATGAGTCATACGAGGAACGTGCAACCCCTCTGGTTTTGCCGTTCCAGTTTCTGGTTGTCGGTTGTCAGGGGGAACCTGTCAAACCCGGGAGGTTTTGCAAGCGGCTCATACGGCGCAGGGTTCACGAGATGCAATTTGCTGGAGCGCTGTGGAGTAGGCGATGTGCTCTTCTATATGGATACGGTTCATGAGGCTCTCCTCTGTGTCATCCGGCAGGACAGGAACCGTGCGCTGAACAATGATCGGGCCGGTGTCGATGCCGTCATCCACAAAATGGACGGTACACCCGGTTTTAGATGCGCCGGCGTTCAGCGCCTGTTGCCCGGCCTCCAGACCGGGAAAGTTTGGAAGAAGCGATGGGTGAATATTGACGACTCGGCCGGCAAACGCATTGAGCAGTCCAGATTTGATGATCCGCATAAAGCCGGCCAGTACAATAAAATTGCCGCCGTGGGCACGGATGATTTCGATGGCACGCGTCTCCGCCTCGCCGTCGAGCTTTGTCTTGAAGGGGGCACAATCCAGATGAATGGCCGGGTGGCCGAGTCGCCGGGCGCGTTCGAGAATGAAGGCATCCTTGCTGTCGGAAATAACGCAAACAATACGTGCATTGAGCGTTCCGGACTCGATGGCCTCCGCAATGGCCTGATAGTTCGAGCCCGATCCAGATCCGAAAATCGCTATGTTCAGCATGCTATGGTTCTCCATTAATTGAACCGCTAATAAACGCTAATGGACGCGAATTTGGAATCCAAAACTGGAAGCATATTTTTGACAGGATCACAGGTCCGATCCGAAGTGTCGGATTCCAAGAAAGTGTCGGACTCCGAGTGTTCGGAGATAGTCAGGATAAGAACCCTGTCAAAAACAGTCGTAGCTTCTCTTTACCGGCGAGGGCCCTTTGGCTATGATTTGCGCTCATTGAAGAGATAACTGCCGCATCAACGGCTGAATGGAGATGAAATGAAACTTTTGATCAAACCGCATAACGAAACCGCCCGCGAATTCTATGCCGATCACGGCCATTTTCATGACGGGGATGCCGGACTCGACCTCTATGTTCTCGAGGATATCTCCTTTGAGCCGGGCGAAACCAAGTTGATTAAGCTGGGCGTCTCCTGCGAGCCCGACGACGGACGGGCCTATTACCTTTTTCCCCGTTCCAGCATTTCTAAAACGCCCCTGCGGATGTCCAACTCCATCGGGCTGATTGATGGCGGCTACCGCGGCGAGATTATGGCCTCGTGCGACAACATCAAATCGGAAGTCTATACCGCCGAAAAAGGACAGCGACTTTTCCAGCTCGTGGCCACCGACAGTTCCCCCATTCATTATGAACTGGTGGATGGACTCTCCGAAACCACCCGCGGCTCCGGCGGCTTCGGCAGCACCGGTGTATAGCGGGTGGGGGATCGAGCCACCATTCGCTATGCGAAAGGTGGTGGGCATTACAGGATTCGAATCCGTTTAAACGAAGTCTTGTGTGGTCAGAACGTTGCAGGTTGATTCATCTATCTACCTTTCAGTGAAGAGTCTACACAAGTTTCAGGCGGAAACACGAAGAAATGCAACCATCTGAAAAAGGGTGCTTATTGGTGGTCAAAACCCGTAGTTTCCGACGTAGTCTGAGCTGCTTGTTATCCTGGGCCGAAGATTGTATCTCTCAAAAGAAATGAGCAGCGGGAATGGCAACGGTTGGAAAAATCGCAGACACGGGTCCGATCATGGACAAAGCTCCTCAGAAATATGTTCATAAATTCTCGAAGCGGAGGCGGGGCCTCACTAAGTAGAGCCTGGCTCCGCACAAGCCGGTGCTTTTGTTGGCGGTTTTGGATGGTGTGGAGGAGGGGGGACCACCGCCCGAAGTGGCTTAAAGACCCATAACTTGGCATGTGAAATGCTCAATTAAACGCGGATTATTTTTGTGGTTTGAACAGGTTGGAAGGTTTCTTATGCAGATCAGTCGTTTTTTCGCCGGGGTTTCGAATGTTTTTTCAAGGCTGGAAGGGTCACAGGGAGCGGCCCAGGAGGCTGTTGCACGGCCGGAGCTGTTTTCTCCGTTGCAGATCGGCCTGCTGGCCGGTGTCACGGTTTTGTTTCTGCTGCTGGTGCTGTGTGCGGTTTCGATCCGCAGCTATCGCAAGCGGCTTCTCAGTTTTGAGAACAAGTGCGAAGAGCTGGAGCCGCAGCTGGAGAATACCCGCCATGAACTGAGTGTGAAGGAGCAGCAGTTGGCATTCCATGAGCGGATGATTGACGGTGCAGGTGCTGCGGTATTTCAGCTGGATGAGAAGGGCGAGTGTGTTTACGTTAATCCGGCCATGGGCGCGCTGAGCGGCTTTTCCAAATATAAGCTTTCTAAACAAAACCCTTCCGTGAATGACCTGCTCAATACGGTTCATCCGGACGATCGGGAGAACGTGCGCGGGGAGTGGTCGGGCTTCGCCTCCCGCCCAACGCCGTGTGAATCCTCCTATCGTCTGAAACAGAAGAATGGAAGCATTGTCCATGTGACCGAGCGTGGCTCCGTTCTTCGCGATGATAAGCGGCACATCACCGGATATTTAGGGCTGCTGATGGATGTGAGCGATCAGGCGCGCGACTGTTCAGAGGCGCGCATCGCGGAGCAGCGAAGCAACTGGTTCATTCAGGAAGCGTCCAGCGGCTTCTTTAAGCTGTCGTTCGACGAGCCGGTTCCCCTGAATCTGCCGGCAGAGGAAATGGCGGAACGGATTTACCGGCGCGCTAAACTCTCTGACTGCGACAGCGATCTGGCTGCGTTCCACGGGCAGTCTGTCGAAGAGTTGACCGGAACCGCCCTTGAAGACCTGTCGGCGGGATGCGGGTTTTTCGAAAATCCTGACGAGGTCAGGCGCTTTGTTGATAACGGGTTCAGGATTTCCGGTGAGGAAGGGGTGCGTACCGACTGCCGCGGGAATCCGGTCTGTCTGCGCTTCGATGTTGCCGGGTTGATGGAGGATGAGAAGCTGGTTTCCATTTGGGGCACGCAGCACGACATCAGCAGGCAAAAGCGCGAGCAGGAGGAACTCCAACACCGTGAGGAGTTTTACCGGCGTATTCTCGATTCGCTTCCGGGCGATGTCTTTGTCAAGGATCCCCGCTGTCGCTATCTCTATGTAAGCCATGGCTTTGAAGAGCGAACGGGCATTCCGGTTGATGACTGGGTGGACAAAACCGTGTTCGAGATTCTTCCCGCCGCACCGCGGAATATCAATAAAACGAGCATTCAGGCGATGAAGACCGGTACGCTGAGCCGTACAGTCGATGTCCGAACAGATTCAGGCAGGCAGGCGTGGATTGAGACTCTGGAAAATCCGCTGATCAGCTCCGAGGGTGTGGTGGAGGGCGTTGTGGGTATCTCAATGGATGTGACGGACCGTGCCGTTCGGGAACAGGAACTGCAGAAAGCTGAAGCCCGGTTCCACCATCTGATGGATCACAACCCGGTCGCAATCATGATGGCCGATGCCTCTTCGAGAATGCTCACGTATGCCAACCCGGCCTTCTGTGACCTGTTCGGTTATACAGCCGAAGAGATTCCCTGCCTCAAGGTGGACGATCTGCACTCTCCGGGATCTCGCCGGCAGGTTCTGGCAGAATGGAACGAGCGGGCCCGCCACGCACAGCGCTTTGAAGAAGCTCTGCCCTGCCTGCGAAAAGACCGCTCGATTGTTTTTGCCGATGTCGTCGTTTCCGGTGGATTCGTTGACGGAAGCGACCATGTGGTCGCTGTCTACAGCGATGCTGCCGGTCGTAAGCAGATTGAAAACGAGCTGGAACGGCAGCGCGATCTTCAGGCCGGACTTCTCCGCAATGCGTCCGTTCTGGTCGTGACGGTGGATCCTTCCGGCACCATCCGTTTTGTAAATGATGAGCTACTCGAATTGCTCGGAAAGGATGAGTCGGAATTCGTCGGCAAGCCCTGCGCCGACACGCTGGTTTGCGAAGAGGACCGGGAACAGCTGACGCATGCTTTTGAGGAGAATACGCCCGGCTTCCAGGCAGATGTTGAAATTCGGCTGCCGGCCGCAGACGGAACCCTTTATACCGCAGCCTGCCGGATCCGTACGTGGGTGGATCCCTCCGGCAAAGCAGACGGCTTTACCATTGCCGGGGTGAATGTGACGCCGTTGCGGATGCTGGAACAGCAGCTTCGCGAAGAGTGCGGCGGGCTTCGCAACCGTCTGGAGGAATGTGAAGATAAGCTGACCGAGACCGCCGAGGCATACAACGAATCCGAGCGGTTGCGGAAGGCGCTGGCCGGAAACCTGAAGCAGCTTGAGGAAACCCTGACCTCCCGGAAGAAGCAGTTTGAGAAAACGCTGGTTGAAAGCGACCAGCGGGAGGCGGAGCTGACCGGAGTGATTGAAGAGCTCGAAACCCGGAAAGCCGGATTGGAAGAGACTCAGGAGGCGCGCCGGGTAAAACTTGAGCAGGAATCTCAACAGCGCAAACAGCTGGATGAGCAATTGCATAAAACCCAGGAAGAGTTCAGCGCGGAGCGGGAGCGCTTCGAGCTGGACGCCCGGCAGAAGATCGAAAGTCTGGAAGAAAACCTGCAGCAGCTGCGTATTCGTGAAGAGGGGCTGGTCGAAGAGAGTTCCCTCTTAAACAGCAGGCTGTCCAGCGCGGAAGAGGCGCTGCAGACGCGTACAGCGGAACTCGAGACTCGGAGCGTTGAATGGGAAGCCGAAACAGAGCGGCTGATCGACCTTCGCAGGAGACTGGAAGAAAAAGCGGCGGAGCAGGCAAAGCAGCTGAAGCAGGCGACAGCAGACCGCGCCGGGTTGGACTGTGAGCTGAAAGCCAGCCGGAAAGAAGCCGAGTCCGGTCGCAAAGATGTTCAGGTTCAGGTTAAACAGAGCACGGTGCTTTTGAAGAAGGAACTGAAGGAGCTTACTGCGCGCGAAAAACCGCTGAAAGCCGTTCAGGAAAAAACAACCCGAAGGCTGAAGGAGCTGGAGACAGTGCTCAGCGAACGGTCGCTTGAACTGAAGGCGGTTGTCGCAGCACGGAAAGAGGATGAACGGCTCTTCAGGAAGACCCGGCAGGAGCTGAAAAAACAGCTTCAGCAGGACAAAGCAGACATCGCGCGGCTTCGCGAGCAGACGGAACGCGATCAGGCCGATCGATGCATAGCGGAAGAGCGGTGGAAAAAGGATCGGGCCGCGCTTCTCGCAAAAACACAGGAGCTGGGAACGGCGCTTAGCGCGCGGACTCATGAGCTTACATTTTCTGTCGTGGCGCGCCGGGAAGAGGAGCAGTCCTTCAGGAAGGAACTGCAGGAATTGGAAGACCAGGTTCGGCAGGAAAAAGAGAAACAGACCCGGCTTCACGACAGGGCCAACGAAGATACAGCCGACCGCAGCCGGGAAGGCGTGGCGTGGGAACAGGAGCGGGAGGTGCTGCAGGCGCAGATGCTGAAACTGGAAGAGGTTGCGGAAGATCGGACGAAACGGCTGGAACAGGCGGCCGAAGAGCGAACCGGGCTGGAGGCCCGGTTGGCGGAAACCCGGGAGGACTCGGCTCGCCGGTTGGAAACCGTTGACGAGCAAATCGAGCAGAAAACGGAGGATCTGAAGCAGCAGCTGAAGATTCAGTGTGAGCGCGAAGAGAAACTGAAAACAGAACAGCAGGTGCTGGCTGGCCGGCTGACCGAAATGCAGGAAGACCTCAATGAACGTTCCGAAGAGGTGGCGGGTCTGCTCAAAACCAAACAGGGGCTGGAGGAGCTGCTTGCTCTGGAAAAAGAAAACCTCGCGCAGCGCATTCTTCTGTCCAAAGAAGAGATGGATGAGTCCCGCAAGTCCGAACAGGTTTGCCAGCAGCGCGAGGAGGAACTGCTGGGAGAAATCCGGAAGGTCGACGAGCAGTTGGAACAGCGGACGCATGATGTGACGCATGAAACGGGTGAGCGTGAACGAGCGGAGCGGGACATTGCGCGGCTGAAGAAGGCCGCCGAGGCGGGGCATCGAATGGTGTTGAATCTGACTGAAGATTTGAACGGCCCTCTGGTTCCGGTTCTGGAGTTATCCGAAGCTGCATTGCAGGAGACAGACCAGCCGGAAGAAGTTCATGCCCGGCTGACAGAAATCAACCAGTGCGCCAGAAGATTGCAGACGATTCTTTCCTACAGGCGGGAACTCGTCCGTCTGGAAGACGGGACGGTTCGCGCTGAGCCCGAATGGTTTGACTTGAACGAATTCCTGACCGGATTGACCGGAGAGTTTACTGAACAGTCCGAGGCCAAACAGCTTTTCTTTGCATCCAGCTGTAAAGGAGACCTGTCCGGAAGATTTCGCGCCGATCTGGCCAAAGTCAGGTTGGTGCTGAGTACCCTTTTCAATCATACGCTGGCAAAAACATCCGCAGGGCAGGTCGGACTGCACACGATCTGTGAATCGTTCGGCGATGGCCGCAAAAAGATTGCTTTCCTGCTGATGTACAGCGGACTCGATCAGGATTCTGCGGCAACCGGAGTGCTGTTGAATTCGACCGGTGCCGATAAGTCCTGCGGGGATATGAGCGGGGAGGAACTTCAACTCGATCTCATCCGACGGCAGGCTCAGATGCTGGGAGGCGAATTCCATCTCGAAAATCCTTCCGAGCGGAGGCAGGTGCTGAGCTTTGTCCTGCCGGTTGAATATGAACCAGCCAGTGATAGTGTAACGGATGCGCCGGCCACCGTTGAGGCGCATGCGGTGTAGGATCCGCGAAAGAGTGCTGCAGTTGTCTGGTGCCGGTCATCCCATCACTTGTAGTGAGCTTGTCGAACTATTGGAAAAGGGAGGAGAGTCCTCGCAGAGCCGCAGAGAACGCGGAGGCATGTCACCGACCTCCGTCCTCTGAATTACGCCCTCTGATTCTTCCGACCCTCGGAACGCTCTGCGACTCTGCGAGGCGGAATTCTCCAACCCTCGGAACGCCGGGGTCGAAAATCTTCCAACCTCCGGAAGAATTCCTTCGGATTTTTCCAAAGCCCGGAAACCGTTTCAGAAAAAAAGAAAAGGGGTCCTATGAAACGATGTTTTCGAAAATGCGAGGACTGACCGTTTTACTTTCTAAGACGGATGACGGATGGGGAATTCGGTGGTGAGCAGTTTGAAAAGTAGAAAACATCGTTTCATAGGACTGGTACCTTTTTCTCGAATGTTCACGGGCTATCGTGGCGGTTTAAGCAGGCTCTCAAGGGCGCCGGAATTACGGACACCAAGGTGAGCCGAGTCGACAGTCGGATGAAGGCCAGCGTGAAGGATTTCCACTCTCTACGGACAACCTGGATCACCATGGCGTTGACCGCGGGGGTTCCGATGGAGCTGGTTCGCCGC
>JAUXCB010000082.1 GCA_030619095.1 Verrucomicrobiota bacterium
CCAAGCTAAAGGACTTTGTCGCCTTCCAGGCCGCGATTGCGTTGATCAAAGAGAGCGGCCGCGAGGTGTTTTTGAATGAAGTTTATGAGCGGTGCAAGGCCAGTCTGGAGCTTCCGAGCGATCAAGTTGTCAACGAGGTCAAGGCCATCTTCCGGCTGTTTAAACCGAAAGAGGTTGAGGTGAAGATTGCCGATATTCTACGACCGGCCGATTTGAATGCGGAGTTTGAGGTGATCTATCAGAGTCTGAGCGGCCTCCACGCCGCCTGTCCCGATCACCGTGGCGACTGGTACTTCAGCGGCGACTACCCCTCCGCCGGGGGGAACCGCGTCGTCAATCGCTCGTTTGTAAACTTCATAGAAAACAGTGATGAGAGAGCCTACTAACCCTCTTCTTGTCTTTAAAAACGGACAAGAAGACTCGTTGAAAGGGCAGAATGATTTCGGTCGTTCTCATTAAGGCTAGACGGAACAAGATGCTTCATTAATAATAA
Source organism: Verrucomicrobiota bacterium (assembly GCA_030619095.1). Lineage (GTDB taxonomy): Bacteria > Verrucomicrobiota > Kiritimatiellia > Kiritimatiellales > Tichowtungiaceae > Tichowtungia. The sequence continues at coordinate 494 of JAUXCB010000082.1, forward strand.
AGTGATATCGGCGAGCTGATTCGACCATTTGAACTTGAAATAAGCGTATGAAAAAAAGACCTAAACTGACTGATTTCGACCTTTTCCTCCACGGGAAAGGAACCCACTACCGCGCCTATGAAAAGCTCGGTGCTCATCCGCTAGAAGAAAACGGTGAGGCGGGTGTCTATTTTTCGGTCTGGGCGCCCAATGCCAAATCGATCAGCGTGATCGGTTCGTTTAATAACTGGGAGGCGTGGGTTCACGAGATGAAGCGTGTCAACGACTCTGGGGTCTGGGAGAAATTTGTTCCCGGCGCAAGCGTCGGAGATCAGTATAAATTTGAGATCAAGGGCCCAAACGGGTTTTGGGCACAAAAGGCCGATCCCTACGCCTTTGAAACCGAGCTTCGGCCTGAAACCGCATCGATCGTCTGCGACCTCGGAACGTATGAATGGAACGATGCCGAGTGGATCGCAAAGCGTGAAGCCACCAACTGGCAGAAAAGCCCGGTCAGCGTCTATGAGCTGCACCCTGGATCCTGGAAACGAATTCCGGAAGAGGACAACCGCTGGCTCACCTATCGCGAAATGGCCGACCAGCTCATTCCGTATGTCAAGGAGCTGGGACACACACACATTGAGCTGCTTCCAATCACCGAGCATCCGTTTGACGGATCGTGGGGCTATCAAGCCACTGGATACTACGCACCCACCTCGCGTTTCGGCTCGCCCGACGACTTCCGCTACTTTGTTGACCGCTGTCATCAGGAAGGCCTGGGCGTCCTCCTCGACTGGGTGCCCGCGCACTTCCCAAAAGATGCGCACGGCCTCGGCTATTTTGACGGAACCCACCTCTATGAACACGACGACCCGCGTCAGGGTGAACATATGGACTGGGGAACACTCATTCCTAATTTTGGGCGCAACGAAGTCAGTGGATTTCTTCTTTCGAGTGCCGTTTTCTGGGCCGAGGAATATCACCTCGATGGCCTGCGCGTCGATGCGGTCGCCAGCATGCTCTACCTCGACTACTCCCGTGAGGATGGGCAGTGGATTCCCAACCAGTACGGGGGGCGTGAAAACCTCGAAGCCGTTGAATTTCTCAAGCACTTCAACAGCCTTGTTCACTCCGAATATCCCGGCTTCCTCACCTTCGCCGAAGAGTCCACCGCCTTCCCGCAGGTCTCCCACCCGCTCGAACACGGCGGACTCGGGTTCGATTTCAAGTGGAACATGGGCTGGATGAATGACACGCTCGACTACTTCAGCAAAGACCCTGTCCACCGCAAATATCATCAGGGCGATCTCACCTTTTCCATGATCTACGCCTTCACCGAAAACTTTATTCTCCCGTTCTCACACGACGAAGTGGTTCATGGCAAAGCCTCTATGCTCGACAAAATGCCCGGCGATGTCTGGCAGAAATTCGCCAATATCCGTCTGCTTTACAGCTATATGTTCACCCACCCCGGAAAAAAACTGCTCTTCATGGGTTGTGAAATCGGGCAATGGAAAGAGTGGGACAGCGAAAACAGCCTTGACTGGAACCTGCTCGACTACGAACCGCATCAGAAACTGAAAACGCTCGTCAAAAAGCTCAACAATCTCTACACCTCCGAGCCCGCCCTCTACGGCATTGAATCCTCGTGGGAAGGGTTCGACTGGATCGACTTTCAGGATGCAGAAAGCTCCGTTGTTTCCTATCTCCGCAAAGGAGAGAGCGAAAACGAAGTCATTGCCGTCGCACTCAACCTCACGCCGACCCCGCGCAACGGTTATCGCATCGGCCTGCCCTCCGCCAATGACTGGGAGGTGATCTTCAACAGCGATGCCGACACCTACGGCGGCTCCGAAACCGGCCCGGGCGAGGGCGACATCTACGACGCCCACCACCTTCCGTGGCATGGAAAAGAATATTCCCTCCAGCTCGACCTTCCGCCCCTCGGCGTTCTGATGCTGAAGCTCAAGAAATAGAAGAGGATTTTAACCGCAGATGAACACAGATAACCGCGGATAAGAAATAGATGAAAGTTTCCAAACCTCGGAAAAGTATGAGGTGGTGCGCGACCTTCCGCCGTCGCCGAAGGCTATGTCGGGACAGGCCGCCGAGTCTGTACAGTCCTCGCCGAACCCGCAAAGGCTCTCAACGCTTTCTCCGTCCCCTGCCCCTCCTTTTTTTTTAGGATTTATAGATATATCACTTAGTGATATATTAACGCTTATGAAAAACAGAGCCTGGACAGTCAAATGCTGAAGGGGCATATGGATCTGCTGGTTCTGCGGCTTCTTCAAAGTCGCGGCGCAATACACGGGCACCAAATTCGGCAGGAACTCACTGACCTGTCCGGACGGGTATTCCAGCCCTCCTGCGGGCGGCTCTACCCGCATCTGGCGGAAATGGAAGAAACCGGCTGGCTCAAAAGCCGAACCGAACTCGTCGGCAAACGCCGCGAGCGCAAAACCTACTCCATCACCGCCAAAGGCCAAACCGAGCTGAAACGACGCAGCCAAAAGTGGAGCCTCTTCTCCAAAGGTATCGAGCAGGTTCTCAAGCATTGCCGTCTCTGACCCATATATCACTTAGTGATATATGCATCCCTACTCAGGAGGATGGGAGGTTTTGTCCGCCCGCTACGCTTGATTACGCAGATGTTCACAGATGGGTCGAAAATTGCACCTTTGATCCTCTGCTCCTTTGCCCCCTTCTTTCATTCCAGACCTTGGAAAAACGTAGACGCGGTGTCCCCACCGCGTTTTTTTTGGTGAGCTGAAAAGAAGTTCGACTAGACGATTCTTCAACAGCTATGAACTGAAGCGGTGCAGAGGGAAAGAGCCTCCCTTCAATGTTTAATATTCAGACCTGACCCCGCTATCCCGTTCTCAATCCTCTTAATCTGTGTCATCGAGCGATCCTGTCACGCCGTCTTGTCCCGCCGTATGAAAGAAGGCGAAAGCGGGCGGATAAAAAAGATGTCGAAAGGGGATGAGAATTGTCCGCAGATGATCGCAGATTGAAGAGTTGTTTTGCTTCTGGTAAAGCGGGGCGATACTCGCTATTATTGAAAATTCATTTGGTGCAAAAGAAATTTGGATCACGAATCGCACGAATTTTCGCGAACCAAGAAAACAGATAACTCAATAACTATGAACTGATAACTGCCGCTAAAAGCGGCAACATTTTAATGCGTTAACGCGCAGATCGTTTCGATCGAAAACCGCTAGTTTTTTATGTCTATGAAACGAACTGAACGGATTCTCTGATTCAGAAGCTGGATTTCACGGCCGGACCAAAACGCTTCTACCGCATCCGCGTCAGCGACAATCCCGCCGACCTCTAATATGAAATTCATTAAATGGTATTTCTTGCAGAATTGTGGCGCAGGCACTCTTGCCTGCGTAGGGCAGACAGGAGTGTCTGCCCCACCTGACAAAACAATACAGCTTAACTTGGTTTCATATAACCTGCGTCTGCCTTGGTAGATATATCACTTAGTGATATATCTACCAGAATTCCCCTCTGCCTTCCTCGGCGGTCTCTCAAGCGACCGATGGGAGCGGTTGTGAAAAAAATTCTCTCTCACGGTTCCTTGTTGCCCGCACGGCGCGGAATGGGTACATTTTGAATCCTATTTTTAATCAAAAAGAAAGGGTTCACTATGACACGTGCATATAATTTCAGCGCAGGACCGGCAATTCTGCCGGAAGAGGTTCTCAAACAGGCTCAGAAAGAGCTGCTCGACTTTAACGGAACCGGCATGTCTATTATGGAAATGAGCCACCGAGGCAAGGACTACGCCGCTGTCCATGAAGAGGCGAAGGCAAATCTTAAAAGGCTGCTCAACATTCCGGAAGGCTACAGCGTACTCTTTATGACCGGGGGTGCCAGCACCCAGTTTTCTCTGATTCCAATGAATCTGCTCAGCGACGGGCAGACTGCGGACTACATCACCTCCGGTGCCTGGAGTTCCAAGGCAATTAAAGCGGCGCAGAAAATCGGTACAATTAACGAGCTGGCGAACACCGCCAAAGAGATCCCGACATGCATGCCGAAAAATGAGGATCTACAGTTTACCGATGGCGCGGCCTATGTGCACATCTGCTCTAACGAGACCATCAGCGGAGTCCAAATGAAAGAGTTCCCGGACACGGAGGCCCCGCTGATCGCGGATATGTCCTCAGATATTCTTTCCCGCCCGCTCAATGTCTCGCAGTTCGACATGATCTATGCCGGGGCTCAGAAAAACCTCGCGTGTGCGGGAGTCACCCTCGTTATCATTAAAGATGAGCTGGCTGCGAAAAGCCCGGACACGCTTCCGGAGCTGATGCGCTATCAGTACAATCTGGAAAATGACTCGCTCGCGAATACCGCGCCGACGTTCCCGATTTACATGATCATGCTGGTTACTCGCTGGTTGCTGGCGAACGGAGGGCTCGAAGGGATTCAAAAAATGAACGCCGAGAAAGCCGGCAAGCTGTACGAAACGATCGATGGCTCCGACTTCTATAAAGGAACCGCGAAGGTCGAAGACCGCTCCCCCATGAACGTCACTTTCCGCCTTCCGACTGAAGAACTCGAAGCACAGTTCATTAAAGAAGCGGGTGCGAAACGGATGAGCAGCCTGAAAGGTCACCGTTCTGTGGGCGGTGTCCGCGCCTCCATCTATAATGCGTTTCCCGCCGAAGGCGTCGATGCGCTCATCGAGTTCATGAAAGAATTCGAAGCCGCGAACGCCTAAACCCGATCCAAACGGTTTGCGAAACGCCTTGCGAAAGCGGGGCGTTTTGTTTTTTCGTTTTTCTGTTTCCCTATGAAAGGGGAATCGGTACCTTCTCTCTTCCCTGCGCCCGTAGTTCAATGGATAGAATAGTGGCCTCCGAAGCCATTGATCTGGGTTCGAATCCCGGCGGGCGCACCAGCCTCCGCGATGAGCTTGCGAAGGCGCGGAGGCTGTCACGCCGGAGCCTTGGCGAAGGCGGATGTGTGTATCTGAAAATTGCGCTTGGTTTCGCTCATCGACTACGGCTTGGCAAGCCAGCTATGAATACAAACTACACCGTGTATATTTTAAAGAGCGAGCCGGGTGACCATCACTACGTTGGTCGTACAAGAGACCTTCAGTCCCGTCTGCAAAAACACAATCAAGGCGGATGCGTTCATACGGCTAAGTTCACTCCATGGTTTATTGAAACCAGTGTCGCTTTTCGAAGCGAGGAAAAGGCGGTTGCGTTTGAACTTTACCTGAAAAGCGGTTCGGGGCGTGAGTTTGCCCGCCGTCATCTATAAACTTCTTTTTCTCGATGGCGGGCCATTTTGTTTGAACGAGTTGAATGTCCTGAGCGACTAAAAGGAGTCGAAGGGCCGGCACACCAGCTTTTGTTTATGTCGTGGCACATCAGCCTTGAAAACAGGCATAAAGATACCCATAATCCGCTCCGTTAACTTTTAAAAGGAGAAGAAATTATGGAACTCAAAGGAAGCCAGACCGAAACCAATCTAATGGCCGCATTCGCCGGAGAATCGCAGGCCCGCAATCGGTACACTTACTATGCGAGTGTCGCCAAAAAAGAGGGCTTCGTGCAGATTTCCGGTGTGTTCACAGAAACTGCAAATCAGGAAAAAGAGCACGCCAAACGCTTGTTTAAACTGATGGAGGGCGGCGAAATTTCAATCGCCGGCGCATTTCCGGCTGGGCCGGTTGGCACAACCGTTGAAAACCTGCTTGCCGCTGCCGAGGGCGAAGAGTACGAGTGGACGGAGATGTATCCTGGGTTTGCGCTAACTGCGAAGGCGGAGGGCTTCACGAAGATCGCTGCCATTTTTACCGCCATCGCCGTGGCGGAGAAGCAGCATGACAAACGCTATAAGGAGCTCGCGGCCAATATCGAGGCGGGCCGGGTCTTCCAACGCGAAGGTAAAGTGGTTTGGTGTTGCCGCAACTGCGGATATCTGCACGAAGGAGAATCCGCCCTCGGTACGTGTCCGGCATGCGACCATCCGCAGGCGCATTTTGAACTGCTCGGTGAAAACTGGTAAGAGAGGCCTGTTCTACAAAAAAAGCTCGGTCAGTTGGCCGGGCTTTTTTTGTGTCTTCTTTTTAATCTCTTGATGTGAATCAAGGCGGAGATTTTTCTACAGGATACTCTGGGCGCATCAAATGAAGGAGACCCAGATGAAACGGAAGATTATTGAGATTGATGAAGCGCTTTGTAATGGTTGCGGAGAGTGTGTAACCGGGTGCGCAGAGGGTGCGCTGCAGATTGTTGACGGCAAAGCCAACATGGTGAAAGAACAGTTTTGCGACGGGTTCGGCGACTGTATTGGAACCTGC
>JAUXCB010000130.1 GCA_030619095.1 Verrucomicrobiota bacterium
AAGTTAATATATGAATATCCAGCAAGGCTTCAGAGAGTTTTTGCGGTTGTTAGAAAGAGAGGACGTGGACTACATGGTGATTGGCGGATATGCCGTTGCGATCCATGGCCATCCCCGCTTTCCTCCAAATATGGTGATGTGGCGATCCGGGTGATCGGCCGAAAAGAGTTGCTGAAAAACAAATCTTCGACGGATCGTCTTAAGGATAAAGCCGACGTGGAGGAAATAAACCGGGCGGGCGAAACCTGACGGTTTTCTGGACCTATCTTTTTTGGGCTTCGGGCGTTGACTCATTTAGAACGGTTGGGTATACACAACGGCCTTTTATCGCACCCGTGGTGAAATTGGTAGACACGCAAGATTCAGGTTCTTGTGCCAGCAATGGCGTGATGGTTCGACTCCATTCGGGTGCACCACTCTTTTTTGATCTGGAATGGGTTTAAACCTCGTCCGAATCAATCCGTACGCTCGACGTAATACCCCCCCGCGCGGTGAAGTCGCCGTTCACCATGAGCCGTCGCGGTTTCAGTGTTTCGGATAGATCGGAGTAGATCCGATTAACGATTTCCTCATAGAAGGTGCCGGTCTGTCGGAACGAGAATAGATAGAGTTTGAACGATTTGCTTTCCACGCACAGCTCGCCTGGAATATATTCGACTCGGATCGTTGCAAAGTCGGGCTGTCCAGTGATCGGGCAGAGTGAGGTAAACTCCGAGGTCTCGAACGTGATCCAATAATTGCGTTGCTGGTTTGCATTTTCAAATGTTTCCAAGTTGGCTTCGTCCGGCGAGGTAGGATAACGCGTTTCACCTTTTTTCAGCAGGGTGAGGCCGGTCAGTTTTTTTTCATCCGTCATAATCTGTTCCGAGGGTCGATGGTTCGTGCGCCATAGTATCCTGCCCCTTGAAATGGGCAAGCCCGATATTCAACGCGGTTGCCACCGACCTGTCGTAACTTGAACACGTTGCAAGATTGACCACGTCAGAGGATTTAGGTCTACTCGGCGGGATTTTGGAGAAAAAAGTTTATGAATTTTGGAGAACCACGGGATATCGGAAATATGCGCGGGATTACGCCTGCGGTAAAATACCTGTTGATCCTTAATGTTGCGGTCTTTCTCATCGAAGGCTGGTTTCATGTTCCTTTGGCCGAGTGGTTTCAGTTGAGGGCGGGATGGTACCGGGATCTCGCCTTTGGTCAGTTGTTCACCTACATGTTTGTGCATGGAGGCGTCCGCCATTTGTTCATGAACATGCTGGGGCTATTCTTTATCGGGCCGACGGTGGAACGGACACTTGGTTCCTACCGTTTCTTTATTTTGTACTATCTCAGCGGCATTCTCGGCGGGCTAGGCTGGTCGTTGCTCGCCGATCCATCTGGTCCACCCTGCGTAGGAGCGTCCGGAGCGGTGATGGGGGTGTTGGGTGCTTTCGGGGCGCTGTACCCACACGCCAAACTATTGCTGTGGTTTGTAATTCCTGTCCGAGCTTGGGTTCTGGTTGCATGTCTTGCTTTGTGGGAACTTTCCGAAATCATTGGAAATCCAAAGATTGGCGGGATTGCCAACGCGGCGCACTTGATGGGCGGAATTGCCGGCTTCATGTATGCCTTTTCCCTGAAAAACCCCCATGTCGGTCAGAAACTGAAGAGTAAGCTTGCAGGTCGAGGGAAACCAAAATCCAAGCGTCCACCGCTAGGTAGCGAACGGCTCTCCAAGGCCGAGGTTGATCACATCCTCGACAAGATCGGCAAAGAAGGGATGGGTGCTCTTACGCCCCGTGAACGCGACCTCCTCAAAAAAGCGACACGCTGATTTATTTCAATACAATGGCGCAGAGATAGCCGAGTCGCTGAAAATAAATATATTTGATTGATTCTCTTCTGATAGGTACTCGCATAGCTGAATCTTCTTGCAGGATGCCCTTTGGCTATTTTTCATCGAACTCGAATGCCATTGCGAACTTGGTTTTCCAATGAGTTTCTTCATTATTTTTTCACCGATCAGGTTTGTGATTAGTATTTCAAGAGGGGGGTTCCGTGGTGTGATTTGAAAGCTTTGGGGAAAGAACCGTGTATGGTGCGCGGGGGTGAAATACAGAGGAAAAACCAAAAAAATACTTGTACGAAACTAAAATGAAGGATAATAGAAAGGAAATAGATAGGGAAAACAAACCCGAGGGGTTCACTTGAGTTCAACATTTTCAATGCGAAGAGAGCTTATTCTGGAGGTGCTTGCCGGAGAAGGCAGTGTAAGTGTTTCCGATTTGGCAAAGCGTTTGGGAGTCACAGTGGTAACGGCTCGCGCCGACCTTGTGGTGTTAGAAGAGGAGGGGGTTCTGGTGCGTACGCACGGCGGGGCACTGCCCGCGTTTCATCCCAAAATTACCGCCCGGACGCGCGAGGATAAAGAACTCAAGGCTTCGATCGCCAAAGCCGCTGCGGGTGAAATTCAGAATGGCGATACCGTCATCATCAGCGCTGGAACCACCACCGCGCTCATTGCCAAATACCTGCTGGGCAAGCGCGACATCCATATCGTCACCAACAACACACTGGTACTGGCCTACGCCCGCTCCAATCCGCAGCTCCGCGTAACGCTTGTTGGTGGAGAGTTTCGATCCTCGGAGGAGGGGATCGTTGGGCCGATGGCGTTGGCCGCGCTCGATCAATTTTACGTTTCAAAAACCTTTATCGGGATCGATGGAGCTTCCGTAAAACAAGGCTTCACCGCCCACTTTGTTGAAAGCGCCGACCTCGTGCGCAAGATGGCCGAACAGGCCGATGAAGTGATCGTACTTTCGACCTCCAGCAAATTTGGAAAGTCCGGCTTTGCCCGGATTCTTCCTTTTGAAAAAGTAGATACGCTGATCACCGACACACAACTGAGCAACGAGTTTAATGAAATTTTAACCGAGGCCAACGTACGTATCGTAAAGGCCGGATAAACCGCTAAGGAGAATACTCATGGCAACAGAAATACTTATGCCGAGACAGGGACAATCTGTTGAGTCCTGCATCATTATTGAATGGAAAGTAAACGAAGGTGACGTCGTCACCCAAGGACAAGCACTCTGCGAAGTGGAGACCGACAAAGCCACGTTTGAAGTTGAAGCCACCGCAGCGGGTACCGTCCTCGGCATCTTCTATCCCGCCGACGCCGATGTAGATGTGCTCAAGGTTATTGCCGCCATCGGAGAACCGGGAGAAGATATTTCGGGGTTGCGCCCCGAAATCTCGGAGGACAGCGATCAGAAGACCGAGGACAGCACCCCAACGGAAACAGCTCTGACTATCGAGGCAGAGGTTCCGTCCTCAGCGGTCAGTCTTCCGCCTTCTGGATCATTCGTCGGCACATCGCCTCGCGCAAAAAAATTAGCCACTAAAAAAGGAGTGGACGTTTCTAGGATCGCTGGCTCTGGACCAGGGGGTCGTGTAATTGAGCGTGACGTTGCGGCGGCTCAACCCGGTGCTGTTTCGCCGGCCGCACAGGCGAAGTCGATTGCCGAAGGGCTGGCCGTTCCTTCCGTTGGAAGCGGAATGGGCGGGCGTGTGCTTGCCGCCGACCTACAGGCAGGAGCATCCATGGACTTTCCGGGCAACGTCATCGAGATTCCGGTTAAGGGTGTACGCAAAGTTGTGGCGAGCCGTATGCTGGCCTCCCTGCAAAACACGGCACAGCTCACGCTTAATACGTCTGCCGATGCGCGCTCGATTCTGGACTACCGCGCCAAATGCAAGGCCGCTCCGGAAGAGATCGGCGTTGGCGGCATCAGTATCAATGATGTCGTGCTCTACGCCACCCTCAGGACGTTGGCCGAGTTTCCCGAACTCAACGCCCACTGGCACGGTACGAAAATTATGCAGTTTGAGCATATTCACCTCGGCTTTGCGGTCGATACTCCGCGCGGCCTGATGGTTCCCGTGATCCGCTACGCCAACCTGATGTCGCTCAAGCAGCTCTCCGCCGAAACCAAACGACTGGCGATGGCGTGCATCGAAGGCACGGTTGACCCTGACGCACTGGCGGGAGGAACCTTTACGGTTACGAACCTCGGTGCGATGGGCATTGAAAGCTTTACGCCCGTATTGAATGCACCGGAGGTGGGAATTTTGGGTATTTGTGCCATCCAGCCCAAGCCGGTGATGAACGGAAGCGAGGTTGAATTTATTCCGCACATCGGACTTTCACTAACCTTCGATCACTGCGCCGTTGATGGTGCGCCTGCTGCCAAGTTCCTGTCAGTGATGCGCCAGAAACTGACCGATTTTCAATTTGAACTCACTCTGGAGAAATAAATCATGAGCTATGATATTATTATTATTGGAGCGGGGCCGGGCGGCTATGAAATGGCTGAGCGAGCCGGGCACAAGGGGTTGAACGTCCTGCTCATTGAAAAATCGAATCTAGGGGGGGTGTGCCTGAACCATGGTTGCATTCCAACCAAGACCCTGTTGAATTCCGCCAAACATTATGTCCACGCGAAGGAAGCTCCTGAATTTGGCGTAACCACCGGCGAGGTTAAGTTTGATCTCCGTGTAGCGATGGACTGGAAGAAGGAAGTCATCGAAACGCTACGCGGCGGGATTGCCGGCCTGATGAAAAAGAACAAGGTCGAAGTGCTGACGGGCGAAGCCAAACTGCTGGGTTCCGGAAAAGTGGAGGTGGATGGAAAAATCTACGAAGGTACAAATGTGGTGATTGCCACGGGCGGTTCACCATTCGTCCCGCCGATCCCCGGTGTCGACCAGTCGCATGTGATGACCAGCAAAGAAATTCTGAATGTCGAAAAGATGCCGGAGTCCCTCGTGGTGATTGGCGGCGGCGTGATTGGCATCGAGTTCGCCAGCTTTTTCAGTAGCCTTGGCGTGAAGGTCAATATCATCGAAATGCTCGACGAAATTATCCCGTTTATGGACGGTGGGCAAGCCAAGCGTTTTCGCGCTGCCGTGAAAAAGAAGATGGGCTTCAACCTGGGTTGCCGTGTGACGGCGATCAATGGAAACGACGTGAAGTATGTCGATAAAAAGGGCGAGGAAAAATCGATCAACGCCGACATCGTGCTGATGTCTGTTGGCCGTTCTCCCAACTTGAGTGGAATGGGTTTCGAAGAGGCCGGACTTGACTTCGACCGCACCGGCATCAAGACCGATGACCAGCAGCGTACCAACCTGCCGAACGTTTTTGCCATTGGCGACGTAACGGGAAAGTCGCAGCTCGCGCACTCCGCCACCCGCATGGGCGAAGTGGTATTGAATACGATTCT
>JAUXCB010000171.1 GCA_030619095.1 Verrucomicrobiota bacterium
AGTAGCGAGAAAAGCATATTCCTGCAACCGACTCATAGTCGGATAGATACGCATATTCATGCCGAGAAGTTCGGTTTAAATTTCCCACACCTCAGAGGTGTGGGAAGCTCTCTTTTTCTTCCACGTAGCGCATAGTGTGCTACGTTTGTGACGTAACAGGGAGAGAGTAAAAATGAAAACAGCTACCGCAAGAGCACGCATTCAGCCGGAGATCAAGGAGCGGGCGGAAAATATTCTGCACGACCTTGGGCTTTCCGTATCGGGGGCTTTTGAAATTTTCTATCGGCAAATCATTCTGAACAACGGGCTTCCCTTTGACGTGCAGATTCCTAATGAAGTGACCCGTAAGGCCATGAAGGCTTCTCTCGATGGAGAAGGCAAGGCGTTCAACTCCGCCGATGAACTGTTTGAAGATCTCGGAATTTAAGGGGTTTGCGCATGCTCGAAATCATTCGCATCTGGATTTTAGAGAACTTAACGGTTGAAGCGCCGTGACCCACCCCGGCCTACGGCCACCCCTCCGAGGAGGGGATCTTCCAAATCCCCTCCATGGGAGGGGTGCCGGAACGGCGGGGTGGGTTTGTCGACTTATCGCGGAACGACATCTCAATCGTCAAATGCTCTGATCTATCGCATCAGTGGAAATGAACTGCACCTGATCCGCACCGGAACTCATGCTGACCTGTTCCGGTAAAGATGCTGGCTTCATCAAACTTCAGTGGAGACTATGCGCTCAATGCTTTGTTGCATTTAGAAATTGAATTCGCGTGATTGGAAAAACGGACGGAAAAGGTTCCAATCTTTGGAAAAAATGGGGTAAAAGTTCCGATGTCTTGAACCCGGAGAGATTGATGTCTAAAAAAACATGTCCTTTAAATCGTGAGCAACTGGAGGCGTTGACCGAGCGTTTTCCGACACCGTTCCACATTTATGATGAAGCGGCGATCCGTGCAAACGCCCGCGTGCTGAAGGCGGCGTTCGCGTGGAATCCGGGTTTTAAGGAATATTTTGCGGTGAAGGCTGCGCCCAATCCGTATCTGATGAAAATTCTAAAGACGGAGGGGTTTGGTTCAGACTGTTCATCGTATCCTGAGCTGCTGTTGGCGGAGAGCGTTGGCTTGTCCGGCGATGAAATTATTTTCACATCCAACGATACGCCAGCCAATGAATACGTGGAGGCGGTCGATCTGGGGGCGATTATCAATCTGGATGACATTTCGCATATCGACTATCTCGAACATTGCGCCGGGATTCCGACTCTGGTCTGCTTCCGCTACAACCCCGGGGCGCTGAAGGGCGGTAATGAAATTATTGGTCATCCCGAGGAAGCCAAGTATGGGTTTACCCGCGAGCAACTGTTCGAAGGGTACCGCATTCTGCGCGACAAGGGCGTGAAGCGTTTTGGCCTGCATACGATGGTGGCGTCGAACGAACTCGACGCAAAATACTTCATCGAAACTGCTCACATTCTTTTTGATCTCGTTGCGGAACTGTCCGTCGAGTTGGATATCCGATTCGAGTTTGTAAATATCGGTGGCGGCATTGGTATTCCGTACAAACCGGAGGAGGTGCCGGTTGATTTGGCGGCGGTTGGCGAAGGTATCCGCAAGCTCTATGAAGAGAAGATCGAACAAGCGGAACTCTCGCCGCTTGACGTGCGTATGGAGTGCGGGCGAATGATTACCGGCCCGTACGGCTGGCTGGTCAGTCGTGTGTTGCACAAAAAGAATACCTACAAGCAATTTGTTGGACTCGACAGTTGCATGACCGATTTGATGCGCCCGGCGCTTTACGGGGCGTATCATCACATCACCGTGGCGGGCAAAGAGGGTACGCCGCATGATGTGGTTTGTGATGTGACCGGTTCGCTTTGTGAAAACAATGACAAATTCGCCGTGGATCGCGCGCTGCCCGAAATGGAAATCGGCGATCTAGTGGTGATCCATGATACCGGAGCGCACGGCCATGCGATGGGCTTTAATTATAACGCGAAGCTTCGCTCCGCCGAGTTGCTGCTACGCGAAAACGGAGCCATTGTGTCGATTCGGCGCGCCGAAACGGTAGAAGATTATTTCAGCACTCTGGATTTCGCAGGCCTTGCGGCCTTCAAGGCATGAGCGGAGAGATAAAAAGTTTTCGGGACTTAGTGGTCTGGCAGAAGTCCATGGATCTGGTCGAGTTGGTGTATACCATTGCCGGGGAATTTCCAACGGAAGAACGTTTTGCATTGAGTTCTCAAGTCCGTCGCGCGGCCGTATCGGTGCCGAGTAATATTGCAAAAGGATACGGACGTCGTTCCACGGCGGACTACATTCGATTCCTCCAAATTGCCTTGGGATCAGTCTATGAACTGGAAACGCAGCTAGAATTGGTAGTGCGTCTCAGGTTTTCCAATCAAGATATAGTGAAGGATACGCTTGAACTTTGCGTAGAAATAGAAAAGATGTTGATTGCGTTGTCGGGCAAGCTTCGCAATCAGCACTAATGCCTCGTGTCACTTGCCTACTGCCTAATTTGGAGATGATCATGTTACAAGGAGCCCATACAGCAATTGTTACCCCGTTCAACAGGGATGGATCAGTGGATTTCGGCACATACCGTGACCTGATTGAGTTTCAAATTCAAAACGGAATCGATGGCATTGTACCGGTTGGCACGACCGGCGAGTCGCCCACGCTCAACCATAAAGAGCACATGAAGGTAATCGAGGAAACGGTGCGTCTCGTGAATGGTCGTGTCAGGGTGATCGCCGGAACGGGTGCCAACTCCACTGCCGAGGCCGTTGAGTTGACTCGGGAGGCCAAGGCATTCGGCATTGACGCAACGCTTCAAGTGACACCGTACTATAATAAACCCAATCAGGAAGGGCTCTATCGCCACTTCTCAATGGTTGCCGATCTCGGCGTGCCGGTGGTGCTCTATAATGTGCCGGGCCGCACGAGCCGTGAGATCGCTATCGATACGGTGGCACGTCTGGCCAACCACGAAGCCGTCGTTGCCGTCAAAGAGGCTGGCGGGGATGTGGCGCGCGTCAAACAGACTCTGGATGTCTGTAAAATTGAGGTGCTGTCCGGCGATGACGGACTTGCGTTGCCGATGATGCGCGACGGAGCCGTCGGGCTGATCAGCGTGGCGTCCAATGTGGTGCCGGATGTGGTCGCGACCCTGGTTCATACCGCACTCGAAAAGCAGTGGGATGCCGCTCAGATTTTGCATGACAGATATATCGGGCTTTTCGATGGAATGTTCATCGACACGAATCCGATTCCGGTCAAAGCCGCGTTGGCGATGATGGGGAAAATCGAAGAGGTGTATCGCTTGCCGCTCTGTTCAATGGAAGGCCGTCTGAAAGAGCGCCTGAGGACGGTGCTTGGTGGACTGGATTTATTATAAAATTAAAAGGAGAAAAGATGAGAATAGTTGGTTTGTGTTTGTTGTCGGTTTTGCTCGTGGCAGGTTGTGCAACGACGAATAGGGTGGATCAGATGATGGCTGATATCAATGCTCAGTTTGATGCTGAAGACGCCGCTGATGCCCAGAGACTTGAAGACATGAAGACGTTTGTTGAGCGTCTGAGCAATGCCTTTTCCGCCGAAACCAAAGAGGTGAAGTCTGATGTAACTGATCTTGAAGGAGAGATCCGGTCGCTACAATCGGATGTCGCTACCACTCAGAAAGATGTCACTGCCGCTCAGGCAGGCGTCGAGGCCGCGCAAGATAAAATCACTCAGCTCGACCGTTCGCTTGATTCTCTTTCCGACCGGGTTGAGTCACAGGAAGAAAAAGTGAAAATGCTGAAAGAAACTAAACCGGCCGTTGCGGCCCCGGCCGTAGCACCGGCAACACCTGCGCCGGTTAAGAAGAAGGGCTTTTTCTCAAAATAGATTTAAAAGCCCCGCAGATGGAAAAAGAGCTAGGTCTAACCGAAAAGATAATGGGTGCGGAAATTGAGGTTCACAACCGGGGGCCGGGGCTTCTCATTCATTTGAATGCTTTGAAGCTGAAGGACGGAATTCGGAGAATTGTTTTCCAGGAAACTCGGTGATTTACTCGGCTGCCTGCCGTGAAGCGAGCTGTGCTCTGCTTCTGCGGTTTTCTCCAGTGAACGTAGAGAACGACCCGAAGGGTCGGGTTCTACGAGGTGGTGGAAAAGTCGCCCGTTCCACTAAA
>JAUXCB010000199.1 GCA_030619095.1 Verrucomicrobiota bacterium
CCGTTGGCGGGTGGCCAGTGGCAAGTGGCGAGTGGCTGGCGGGTTCTTCTTTGCTCATAGTTATCGTCCTTCCAAACTGTTGATCGTCGCGCTGAGTATACGGTAGATTTCCACTACTCATTAAATTCAGTTCCTATCACTCGCCATCTGCCACTTGCCACTCGTCACTTCTTTTTCCGGGCGGCCATAATTTCGGCTTTGGCGCGCTTGAAGTGCTGATTGAGCGGACGGCGCGACGGACAGACATAGCTGCACGATCCACATTCGATACAGGCGAGTACATTGAGTTGAGCCGCCAGGTCGAACCGTTCGTTTTCGACGGCCTGACTGATGGTGGCGGGAAGAATCCCCATCGGACAACAGCTCACGCACTTTCCGCACCGGATGCACGGATCGGAGGTGTACTGCGAAACCTGTTCCGCCGGAATCAACAAAATACCCGATGTGTTTTTCATCACCGTGACATCGAGCGAATTCTGCGCGAAGCCCATCATCGGGCCGCCCAGCAACAATTTTGCGGGTTGAACTTTCACGCCGCCGGCCAGTTCGATCGCTTTCGAAATCGGTGTGCCGAGGCGGAAGCGCCAGTTCCCGGGATTGACCAACGGTTCGCCGGTCACCGTGGTGATGCGCTCAATCGACGGATGGCCCTTCACCACCGCATCGTTGACCGCCACGGCGGAAGCGACATTCTGTACGACGCACCCGACATCCATTGGCAGACCGCCGATCGGCACTTCGCGGCCGGTCAACGTGTAGATCAATTGTTTCTCCGCACCCTGCGGGTAGTTCACAGGTAATCCCTGCACCGTGACGTTGGTTTTGGCGGCCGCTTTCTTCAGTGCCTCAATGGCATCAGGCTTGTTGTTTTCAACACCAATAACCGCGCTTTTGAGTCCGAGGATACGGGCGAGAATCGCCGCACCCACCACCACATCTTCGGCCTGCTCAAGCATCAAGCGATGGTCGGCCGTCAAATAGGGTTCGCACTCCGCACCGTTGAGAATCAGTGTATCGATCTCTTTTCCCGCAGGCGGGGAGAGTTTGACATGCGACGGGAATCCCGCGCCGCCCATCCCCACCACTCCGGCATCGGATACGCGCTGCTTCAAATCGGCCGCATCGGCATTCTGCCAGTCGGTAATCGGCTCAAATGGAGAACCCCATTCATCTTCGCCGTCGGCTCTGATTTCGATGGCCGCCACGCGGAGCCCGGTCGGCCCGTCACATTTATCGACTGCGGTCACGGTGCCGCTGGTCGGTGCATGAAGCGGCGCGGAGACAAAGCCAGAGGCTTTGGCCAGCAATGCACCCTTCTTCACCTCATCGCCCTTCTTCACCAGAACTTCCGGCGGCGCGCCGATATTCTGATGAACAATCACCGTGTACTTATCGAGCAGCGGCGCATCTTGAATCGGGCTGGCGGCAGAAAGCGCCTTGCTGTCGTTCGGGTGAACGCCGCCTCTGAATTTACGGGGTTTGTTGCTCATTTTGAAACTCCTTCGTACGCACCCGCGGCATGCTGAGTCGCCAGACGCAAGGCGGTCGTCGGGCACGCGGCCTTTTCAACCAGATCGGGCAGCGGCGGGTTATTGTAGTTGGTGGCAATCAGGAATCCGTCGATCAGCATCTGGTCTTCGCTGTCGGATGCTTTCACGCACTTGCGGCATCCAATGCAGGCGGTCTTACAGACCTTCCGTTTGGCAGCGCCCTTCTCCGGCGAATTGCAATAGACATGCACATCCACGGCGGCGGGGGTGAGAATAATCAAATCTTTCGGACAGACATCAACGCATTTTCCGCATCCAACACAGAGGTCGGGGTGAACCACGGCCAGGCCGTCGCGGATTTCGATGGCATCGAACGGACAGGCACGCGCGCAGCTGGCAAAACCGATACAGCCGTAATCGCATCCTTTGGCGCCGCCCGCGACCAGCACGGCGGAGCGACAGTCCTCAACGCCGTTGTACGGCGAACGCACGGTGTCGGAGATCCCCCCGCTGCATCTAACGACCGCGACCACCTTTTCCTTCTCCTCGGAAGTGATGCCCATATAGTCCGCGACCCGCACGGTAGCCTCCGCGCTAGCGACCGGACAGTCATTCGGCGGCGCAACGCCCTCAACAATGGCCTTGGCAAAATCGGCGCAACCGGCATAGCCGCATCCGCCGCAATTGGCACCAGGCAGCATATCCGTAACGGTTTCGATGCGCGGGTCGGACTCGACCGCGAAGGCCTTAGCGGCCACGCCGATTATCAGCGCAAGAATGGCCCCGAGGAGCGCCGCGAATAGCAGTGAAACAAGAATGATTGTCATATACTAAACCTCTGAGTTTCTTTTGCGCCCTCAGTGAATTCGATGCAATGGAAGGCTGGAATAAAGGAATACTGGATTGTTGGCGGGATTAACCCTTTCAACATCCGATCCTTGGATATTTTTTATGTGAGTTGTTTCATTTATTCAGTTCCATCATTCCATTATTCCACAGTGGTACGCCGCCTAAACCAACCCGGAAAATCCCATAAACACCATTGCCAAAATCCCTGCGGTGATCAGGCCGATGGCCGTCCCCTGCAAAGGAACCGGCACTCTTGCCAAATCAAGTTTTTCGCGCAGGCTCGAAAAAAGAACAAGCGCAAGGGCAAACCCGAGGGCGGAACAAAAGCCGTAGATTGTCGATGCGAGCACGCCCCGGCCCGCCTGCACATTGAGCTCGGCCGCGCCAAGCACTGCGCAGTTGGTTGTAATCAGCGGCAGAAAGATGCCGAGAGCCTGATAAAGCGGCGGGCTGAATTTTTGAAGGACAATCTCCACCAACTGTACCAGAGAGGCAATCACCACGATGAAAACCAGAATTTTTAAAAAAGAAAGGTTCACCGCCGTGCCGTTGATGGTGAAGCTTTTTGATAAAACAAATTTATAGATCAGCGAGGTCACCAGAGAGGAGAGCGTCATCACAAAAACAACCGCCCCCGACATACCCAGTGCCGTACTCAGTTTTTTTGAGACGCCTAGAAACGGGCAAATTCCGAGGAACTTGGAGAGAACAAAATTGTTCACCAGAATCGCGCCGATCGTGATCGCCAGAATATTATCCGCCATAAAGAAGGCTCCTCTAAATCATCCCAAAGACCTTATCTTATTAGGAACCGATCCAAGTCTCAACTCTCATATCTTCTGCAGGCTTGTTTATATGCGGTATAAACTGACTCTTTTCGCTTGTATCATGAGGAACTCTACCGTGTTACGTTCTGTTTTCCGATTTGACTTTGCTAAGCATTGAATCATTATTATGGCTCGCAAATCGGTTGTGATGCGCAGCCAAAAGAAGAAAGAACCTATGAAAACTCAGATCACATTTTCTCTTATTATTTTGACGACCCTCCTTTCGCTCTCCTGCGCCTTTGCCGCCGTGCCGGGCAAGATCACTGGAATGAAACAAGCCGGAAAAGATCCCGTCTACATGGTGCAGACGGATTCCGATATCCAACTGCGCATCACCTTCTACCGCCCGGATGTGTTCCGGATCCAGGCCGCAACCAACGGGGTCTATGCCGATCCGAAGAACGATCCGGAAAAGGCG
>JAUXCB010000099.1 GCA_030619095.1 Verrucomicrobiota bacterium
ACGCTGGCGATCTCTTCGGTCGGGGCAACGCCTGTTCTTGTCGAAGTGAACCCCGACACCTATACGATGGATCCTTCCCAAATCGAAGCGGCAATCACCGAACGAACCAAGGCGGTGATGCCGGTGCATCTCTACGGACAAACCGCCGACATGGAGCCGATCCTCCTGATTGCCCGCAGGCATGGTCTCAAAGTGATCGAGGATGCCTGTCAGGCGCATGGAGCCCGCGATAAAGGACGCCGGGCGGGCTCCATCGGAGATGCTTCCGCATTTAGTTTCTACCCGGGGAAAAATCTAGGTGCGTTTGGCGACGGCGGGGCCGTGACGACGAACGATGCCGCACTGGCCGAGCGGATCCGCACCTTGCGAAACTATGGGTCATCGGAAAAGTATTTCCACGATGAACTGGGCGAAAACAGCCGCTTGGATACTCTGCAAGCCGCCGTTCTTGTTGTGAAGCTGAAGCATCTCGATAATGGCAACTCCGCCCGCCGCGCCGCCGCCGCGCTCTATGACGCGGGGCTAAACGGTGTGGGCGACATCAAAACACCGGTCGTTCGCAAGGACTCTGAACACATTTTTCACCTCTACGTGATTCAAACGGAGCGCCGCGACGAGTTGCAGAAATACTTGAAGGAGCAGGGGGTGGATTGCCTGATTCATTATCCGGTCCCAGTGCATCTGCAAAAAGCCTATTCTTCCAGAGGCTGGAAAAAGGGTGATTTTCCCCTGACAGAAAAAGTGGCAGGCAATATTTTGTCGCTTCCGGTTTTTCCGGGGATCTCAGAGGAGCAGGTCGAATTTGTGTGCGAGTTGATTCAATTGTTTTATAACACGAAATGAATTTGATTTGTATTCATTGTTTTAAACACGAAGACACGAAGTTCTCAAAGCTTGGTGTTCTTGGTGTCTTGAGCAAAGCGGCCCGATCCGAAGTGTCGGATTCCAAGAAAGGGTCGGGCTCCAAGAGGTGTTTAAATATCATTTAAGTTAATGGGGTCTAAATATGGCGGAGGGTTCCCGGCAACCCTTTGTCCTTCATTGTCGATCTATGGGTTCAGTACATTTATCTTGAAAAAGTAAATTTATCCGATATTTTCAACTTATGTTTGTTGATAGAAATATTCAACCTCTGCTGGATCGGTTGCTGAAGGATGATCGGATTCTGCTTTTGACGGGGGCCCGGCAAACGGGGAAAACAACCCTTTTGCGCCATGTGCGGAAGCAATTAAAAGATCAGGGTCAATCGGTCTGGTTCCGTACGTTTGAAGATCCGCTTTTTCTGGGCGAGGTGAATCAACATCCTGAAAACCTCTTTCAGTATATACCTAAACCGGAGGCCGAACCTATTTTTGTTCTGCTGGACGAAATCCAATATCTGGAAGACCCCTCTAATTTTTTGAAGTATATTTACGATCTGTATAAGGATCGAATCAAGCTGGTTGTGACGGGATCGTCCGCCTTCTATCTGGATGAAAAATTTCACGATTCATTGGCGGGGCGTAAGCGGATTGTGCCGGTTTATTCATTTTGTTTTTCTGAGTTTCTTCGCTCAAAAAATAGATTGGATCTGGTTGAAGACATCCAGAAAAATCCTTTTTTTGTGACGGGAAAGAAGCGACAGCTCCTCCGCCCGGTTCGAGGAGAGTTGCTGGGGTATTTGCAGGAATATGCGCGGTTTGGTGGATATCCCGCAGTGGTTCTGGAGCCGGATGTTGATGAGAAAAAGGTTCGATTGCAGGAGTTGCATCAAAGTCTGCTCAAAAAAGATGTGGCCGATGCCGGAATTAAAAATGAATATGCCTTCTATTCGGTGTTGAAGCTGTTGGCGGCTCAGGCGGGGAACCTGGTGAATGCACTGGAGATTTCAAACACCGTGAAGGTTTCGCGAACGGCGGTGGATCGGTATCTGCATGTTTTGCGAAAGTCATTCATTGTTGAGAGTTGCCCGCCGTTTCACCGGAATGTCCGGAAAGAGCTGAGTAAGATGCCAAAGGTCTATTTCTATGACACGGGGTATCGAAATGCGATTCTCAATTCGTTCGGGCGGCTGCCGGATCGGCTGGATTCCGGGGCTGCGCTGGAAAATCTTTTTTTCTCGGAATGTTGTAAGGCCGGTGTAGAGGAGGTTCGCTTTTGGCGGACACAGGACGGAAAAGAGGTGGATTTTGTTTTGGATGGAACTCACGCTTTTGAGCTGAAGGTCGATGCGGGACGGTTTAACCCGGCGAAGCATGCCTCTTTTCTGAAGGGCTATCCGGAGGTTCCCCTGCAACCCGTGGGCTGGCAGGCGCAAGAGGCTTTGGAAATTCTGGACTTCTGTTGCTAATGATGAAAAAGAAAAAAGAAACATTTCTGATTCGGTTTGCACTGAACTGCTTTGTGTTATGTATTAGCGATTCGTTAGTGCTTCTGGCGGGGCTTTTCCTCGGAAACTGGATGATCTATCTGATCCACGGGGTTCCGGTTTCTGTGCACTACGCGCTGGCCGTTGTGCCGGCCTGGTGCATCGGCGCGGTGATTGCGCGTGTTGTTCCCGCATGGGGAATTGGTCCGGTGGAGGAGTTCCGGCGGATTCAGTTGCTTCTTCTGGCCGTGTTTGGATTGGCCGGGATTGCTGTGTTTCTCAGTCGAGGGATGTTCCCCAGCCGCATTGTTTATTTTGTGACTTGGTTCTTTGCGGCAGGATGTATTCCTCTGGCGAGGATCGTGGTGAAAAAAATGCTTCTGAAGGTCGGGCAGTGGGGGAGTCCTACCGCCTTGTACGGGAGCGTAGACCAGGTAGCCAGAGTGATTGAGGACTTCCAGGCGAATCCCCTGCTCGGATATGTGCCGTGTAGCATTTTCACGGATGATTCATCTGCGGGGGACTCGGTTTGCGGGGTTCCCGTTGCCGGCCCGCTCACGGAACGAACGGATAAAGCCTCCGTAGCCATTGTTCCGGTCGCGCTGGCCGAAAACCTGTCGTTGTCTGAAAGCTTTGACCGGATCTTCTCACGCTATCAGCGCGTGGTTCTGCTTCCGGATCTCAAGGCCGACATCTTCCTCTGGGCGCTGCCCCGGACTCTGGGAAGTGTGATCGGGCTGGAAATCACCAGCAATCTTTTGAATCCCTTCGCCCGGATCCTCAAACGGGGTGTCGATCTCTCTCTTGTGTTGATCAGTGCGCCGCTGTGGATCCCTTTGGCAGGATTGATTGCCGTGTGTATCTTATTCACAGATCGACAGAATCCCTTTTTCCTGCAACATCGGATTGGGAAGGCCGGGCAGTCATTCCGGCCCGTTAAGTTCAGGACGATGGTCGGGAATGCGGAAGAGGTGTTGGAGAAGGCCTTGCGGGGCGATGACTCTCTTCGCGCCGAATGGGAGCAGAATTGTAAGCTTCGAAAGGATCCGCGTGTCACCCGGATCGGAAAAATCCTGCGCCGCACTTCGCTCGATGAACTTCCGCAGGTGCTCAATGTGCTGACAGGGAAAATGTCCATTATCGGACCGCGCCCGCTGCCCGGCTACCACCACGAACAGCTCGCAGAAGTAGCTCGTGCCCCGCGCAGTCGCGTGCGACCCGGCATCACCGGTCTTTGGCAGGTCTCCGGACGCAGTGACTCCGGCACCGCCGGAATGGAAAAGTGGGATACCTATTATGTCCGCAACTGGTCCATCTGGCTCGACATCATTATTCTTGCCCGAACCTTTTCTGCGGTTATCTGCGGAAAAGGGGCGTATTAACGCGAAGCGGCTAATACGTATGGGGGTAGTGGTGTAAGGGAGTAGTGGTGTGTGGGAGTAGTGGTGTGTGGGAGTAAGGGAGTCCGGAAGAGAGTGGGGGGTAAAGGAAATGGGAGAGTTTGCTAAAAGTTTCCGAGACTTGGAGGTTTATCAGGAATCGTTAACATTGGCGTTAGAGGTTCATGAATTTGCCAAAACATTGCCAACGGAAGAACGTTTTTCGTTAGCAGATCAAATGCGCCGTGCATCTCGCTCCGTACCCGCAAATATTTCTGAGGCGTGGAGAAAACGTCGATACAAAGCTGCTTTTATTGCCAAACTGAGTGATGCTGAAACAGCTTCCTGCTCCGCTTCCTGCCCGTAGGGCTTACAGGCCGGAGGGTAGAACTGAATATGTTTATCGTCTATGCCATTGAAAGTTCTGTTACAGGTAGGATCTACATTGGTCAAACTCATGATTTTGAAGGACGGTTAAAATCACATAATGCGGGTTGCGTAAAATCGACTATGAATGATAAACCATGGAGGCAGATTGCACAGGAGATGCATGCAACCAGAGATGAGGCTCGATGGTGTGAATTTAAATTGAAAAAATCACGTGGTCGCCGATTAAAGTGGTTGGATGAACACAAACTATAACTCGCATACAGCTCGGAGAGAAGCCGCAGAGATGCAATGCTGGCTCGATTTTTCACTGAAAGCTAAATACATGGATCAAACTGTTTATAAAGATTTAGATCAACGCTACGAGCATGTGATTTCTCAACTCATCACAATGATAGACGGAGCAGATCGTTGGTGTAGATAACTCATTTCTTTTTCAAACTCCCACACACCCATACTCCCTTACTCCCATACATCTTCTGTTATGAATAGATTCGAAAAGCTAGCGATAGGTGCCATCGTAATGGCTGTGTGTGTATCCACAGCCCTCTACGGCGTGTGGGAAGATAAAGTCTGGCTGTTCGCTCCGCTGGTAATGCTGATATATGTCGCAACGGCTTTATGGACCGTTGCTGCGTGTCGGAGTAGGGGCGTATCGGGGTGTCGGGGTGAAGAAACTCTCCAGAACTCCCATACTCCCATACTCCCATACTCCCAAATTCCGCCGGGAGGCGGAATGCTCCTCCTCTTCTGGCTCTACAGCGCGGTGATGACCCCCCTTTCCGTTCTGCCTTATGAGGCGAAGATCAGCACCCTGCGCATCGGTGTTTATATCGGTCTCTATTGGGCAACCGCGAATATCCTTTCCCGCTTTTCACGGCGAAAGGCTGTGTGGATGACCGTTTTCGGGTTCCTGATCCTGATCGCACTCTACAGTCTGGTGCAGCACAAGGTCGCTCCGAACCTGATTTTTGGAGTGGAGCGTTATGCCGGAGCGTATTGGAGGAACGGTCGCTTGGGCGGGACGTATCAGTGCCCCAACCATATCGCCCACCTGTTCCAGATGTGGATCCCGTTCTGCCTGATGTTCCTTTTCCTTCCGCAGTTCGGATGGTTTTGGCGAATCTGTTTTGGCTATGCACTGCCGCTGTTTGCGATCCTTATTTATCAAACCCAATCCCGTGCCGGTCTGCTTGGCCTCGTGGCTTCGCTCGCAACAACTGCTTTTTTACTGATGTTGCGAAAAAGTCGGAGGCTGTTCTATATCGCTCTTCTGGCCGTGCCGCTTCTTGGAGCGGGGGCTGTTGGCGGGCTCTGGCTTGCTTCTTCCATGTTTCGTGATCGGATGCAGCCAGTCGTCGAGGTGGCTTCAAAATTCATCGCCGGGGATGTTGAAGAAGCGATTTCTATAGATTTCCGCCCCAAGACCTGGGCGGATGGAATGGTGATGTTTGCAGATCGTCCGGTGACCGGTTTCGGGCCGGGTAGCTACGAGCTGGTTTTCCCCGAATATCGCCAGCGGGTCTTTGCAAACCGGATGCTGACGGTGCATCCACACAATGAAGTTGTGGAGTTGCTGACGGAATACGGGGTGATCGGAGCCCTCCTGATTCTCGGAGTGCTCATCAGCTTCTGTGTGCCGATGATCCGCTTGATCAAAACCTCGGATCGTGCAACCCACGCGCTTCCTGCCATCGCCATCTTAGCCGTTTTGGCCGGAACCGCCGTGCACGGCTTCTTCGATTTCGAGCTTCGAATCTTTCCCAATGCACTCATGCTGGCTCTGCTCGCCGGCTGCGCCGCCGCCCCGCTTTGTGGCGGACGACAGAGAACGGACGACAGAGGGCGGAAGGCAGGGGCTGACGGTAGAAGACAGAGGACGGAAGACTGAGGACGGAAGACTGAGGGCGGAAGACAGAGGACGGAAGACAGAG
>JAUXCB010000013.1 GCA_030619095.1 Verrucomicrobiota bacterium
AACGATATAACGCAATGCACCGACAATGGGGGCATCATTTCCAAGGCCGATACAAGGCAAAGGCAAAGGGGTCAGCCTTATATTTTAAGGATTTATTCTTGAGAACCGTTCGAGACCGTGGTTAGGTGGGGTATGCCAAGAGCTTTACGTGTTGAATATGAAGGGGCGACCTATCATGTGATGTGTCGCGGAAACCGCAACAACCCCGTCTTCTCATGCGAGGAGGATGTTGCCCTTTGGCTCAAAACGCTGGGAGAGGCTTGCGAACGCAGTCAGATGATCGTTCATGCCTACTGCCTGATGCATACGCACTATCATCTTCTGCTGGAAACACCAAAGGGAAATCTAGTGGAGGGAATGAAATGGTTGCAGGCAACCTTTACACAACGATATAACGCAATGCACCGACAATGGGGGCATCTTTTCCAAGGCCGATACAAGGCAAAGGTGGTGGATGACGATCCCTCCTATTTCCGTACCGCGGGACTTTATATTTTATTAAACCCCGTTGATTCGGGGCTGATTGATCTTCGGAAAGAATCCTTGGATCGCTACTCATGGAGCGCCTATCCGAGCTATCTTTCACCTCCCTCCAAACGCCCCGTCTGGCTGAAAACCGATCGTCTGATGAAAAGTGTCGGAATCGGAAAGGATTCTGCAGCAGGACGTACTGCCTTCGGGGCTTATGTCAAAGAACGAGGGTTGTCGCTTCAGCTGAACAGGCTCACCCCTGATGATGAGTCTGAATGGAAATCCATGGAACGGGGATGGGTTCATGGAAGTGCCGATTTCAAAAAGGCCATGATCGAATTACTGAAAACCCAAGATCCGATTCATAAAGCGCCCTCGGGAATACAGCACAGAGATGTCGGGGAACAGGAGGCTCTTTTGACTCTTCAACGGGGAATGCGTGTGCTGGGGTTACGTGCGGACCAACTCCAAACGTTGAAGAAATGCGATGAACGGAAGCTTCTTTTAGCGGGTTGGATCAGACGCTATTTTCCTGTTCGTTCAGCATGGTGTTCGGAGCACTTGGTTATGGGGCATGTTTCTGCGATCACTAAAGCATGGAAGTTTTATGAAAACCCGCCAGAGACGCGAAAAAAAGACAAGCAAAAGCTTGAAGCAATAGTGGAAATATAAGGCTGACCCCTATGTCAAAAGGGAAAAGTTTCAAATCGGGGTGGACAACCTGAAATATTCGACTATGGTATCGGTTCTCTTTTGAGAATGGTGGGGTACCGAAGCGGTCAAACGGGGCAGACTGTAACTCTGCTGGCTCAGCCTTCGAAGGTTCGAATCCTTCCCCCACCACCAGCCTTTGCGATGAGCAAAGCGAAATGTGAAGGCTGTCACGCCGTAGCCTTGGCGGAGGCGGACTTGTGTCAAATATGCAAGTCATGCTTTTGCTCATCGACTACGGCTTGGCAGGCCCGGTTGCGGAAATGAAAGGTGTCCGGTTTGAAAATGCAGACGCGATGCCTCGAAGACTCTCGACCCTTCGGGACTCATCGCGTTCCGAGGCGACGAATACGTCGCCTCTATTCTTTTTTGAGGTATAATCCAACTAATGAAAAAC
Source organism: Verrucomicrobiota bacterium (assembly GCA_030619095.1). Classification (GTDB taxonomy): domain Bacteria; phylum Verrucomicrobiota; class Kiritimatiellia; order Kiritimatiellales; family Tichowtungiaceae; genus Tichowtungia. Next base: position 1,580 of record JAUXCB010000013.1, read on the forward strand.
CACCCGCAATTTGATTTTTGGTACGCAGTCAACAACACCGAGATTGTATCGACCCCCGAACAGCGCCTCGAAACATTCGGGGCCACCATGGTCAATTACCATCTCGTGACCGAACTGATGGACTCCGTTGATAAAGTCCGCGTGCGCGAGGGAAAACTCAAAGCCTTCCGTCCGGAGATTATCACCCCGCCCTCCGTTACCGATGGAATGCTCGAAGGCTTTGGCGAAGAAGCCCGCGACTATGCCGACTGGCTCCGCCATAATGCACAGGAGATGCAGATCCTGAAGTACGGATTCAAGGTGCAAAAAAAGGAAATCAACGACTACATCCTGAGCGATTCGCTTGAAACCGTGGTAAACCGCGTCAAAGACGAACTGGCGGAACGCGATGATCCGCTCGGGGCGGTTCTCGTTGGCGTAGATCGCCCCTGGGAGGTCTGCCTGCTCAAACTGATGGTCGAGCTGGTCCAGAATTCGGCACCGGGCAATATGCAGGATATTCAACAGCAGAATCGTGACCAGAAAACCCATTTTCACCAGACCCTGGAAAAGGCCTTCCTCGATGCATCCCGCGATGCATCCCGCGTGCAGGCGCTCGCCGATCTGCTCAAAAAAAACGGCCTGTTCGAGTGCTACGAAGATCGCTTCTTCGCCGTCGTACAGGCTTCTAAATAAAAAGCGGATGTGTGGATTGACACACTCGGACGACTTGACTACCGTCTGGTTCCCTTTTCGGGCGATTAGCTCAGTTGGTTAGAGCGCTTGCTTGACATGCAAGAGGTCGCTAGTTCGAATCTAGTATTGCCCACCACTTCAACTCACGGCTCTTCCCCAAAGACGGGGGCAAGGGCGAATTCCCATTCATGGCGTGCGCAAAAGATGGACCATCACCTCATACACCGCAGTATAAATTTTCGGATCATTGGAAGCACGCGGGCCCGCCACATTCAGAACAAATTTCTCAAGGGAGGGAACCTCGTCTATCATTTTCTCCAAGGGATGAACCGGGTCGGATAAATCCATGTGCATCCAGGGCTTCCCCAGTTCTTCGGCGAACTGCTGTGTCAGAAAGGATCCTCCGGAAAGCAGGCCCTGAGTAAAAATCACGGTCAGATCCGCCGCCTCCACATTCATTCGCGTCCGAACCGGATACTCCCCCGACTCCGTCTCCTCCAGGTGATATACAGATGGGATTGGCCCCTCTTCCGAAAGCCGACCTTTCGGGCACCAGCCACCATGCGGAACCCCACACGTTATCGCGGCGTCGAGTGCCGCGCGATCCGCCCCCGTTTGCCCGCCGGAAATCACTCGAACAATCTCCCACTGCCGCAGTGCGGGACTGCAAACCAGCCGCATCAAACAGTTCCCCAGCGGATTTTTTGGAGAGCCCGCTTCGTAGAGCCCTCCGCACGCCTTCACAAAACCGCGCGCCTCCAGCTTTGAGAGATTCCACTGAAGTGAAATCGAACTCATTCCGCTCGCTTCAAGCAATTCGTCAAAGCTCCCGCCCGAAAGATGCACCACCTGCATCAAAAAAATTCGTCGAGAGTGTGTAAAAGCCGTCGCCTCACGAAACACAGTTTCCAGAGGAATTTTATCGATAAAACTTTGCCGAAGCGCAGTCAGCAGTTCTTCAGCCCCATCCACCCCGGGATTTGCTTCTGCTCTATAGATCACTCTTTTTCCGTGACGCGTCGATGTGATCAACCCTCTGGCATTCAGCGTTCGTAGCTGAATCGTAGCATTCTCCCGGCTTGCACCCGTTGCACGGGCCAACTCGCCGACACAGAGGCCCTCCGATTGGAAAATTTTCCATAACAATCTCAATCGAGTTATATTGGCAATTACACGGCAGGTTCTCCAAAGGGTTGGTCGTAGTGGTTTCATATGAATTACACGTTTAAACGTGTAATTAAAATACCTCTACAAATTATTTATAGCAAGTCCCTGCTGTCCCAACGTTTGAGAGAGTAATCGACATAAGATACGTAATATAAGTTTGTTGCAGCTAAATATGACCCGTGCCGACTTGAATCGGATTTCAGGATATGATCGCACTCTTTTACGGAGGGCGAACGATGTATTCCGGAGCAACGGTCTTTTCCCGGTTGATGCAGCAACTTCCATGGTGGCGATTCCAGACGTTTGTCGATCGCGATCAAGGCGACTACAAGGTCAAGACCTTCCGGTGCGCCGAACCCTTCCGGGTAATGGCTTTTGCGGCGCTTCTCGGATCTGCGCTTTTGCACCGCTACAAGAAGGGTAAACATCTGTACGGGCGCAGATAACGGTCGATCGCCGGTTGACCCGGTGATGCTCTATAATGTACCGGGGCGTTCCGGTCGTGAGATGGTCATCGATACAGTGACGCGCTGAAGGACGAACTGAAACAAACCCCTTCAGGTCTGGATGTGATCTGGCGGGTTCCTTTTTTTCGTTGACCTGCCGCCCCGTATATCTGAAACGGGTTTTTTATGTCGCAGGAAAGAGAAGGGGAGACGTGCCGGAGGAAAAGGTTAAGGGACAGAAGGGGTGACCTTTTTTCTTTTTCTCAAAACAACAACCAACAAGGCGAGTTGTAATAGCAGAGCAATCGAGTTGGTCAGCCAGAGAGCAATCGCGCGGAACCGAATTCCATACAAGAACCAAAATGCAAAAATAATAACCCAGCCAACAACATAGACCATCGCGAGACTGCTCGGGTTTTTATCCTGCCATTCTTTAACAACCTGTACCGCGACAACTGCGCAAGCAACCAGTCCTGCGAAGGTGCCGATCCCTTCAAAAATATTTACGGGTATAAAATCTAAAAAATCCATACTCATTCATCCTTAATTCAGAAGGGATCCTCTGTTTCCGGGAGGGGACCCCTCCGGCGGTTTTTATGTGAGGGAGGCGAGGTAGTTGAGCCAGGCGTCCATGCCGGCACCGGTTTTGGCGCTCAGCTTCAAGGTCATCATGCCGGGATGTACGCTCTGGATAGAGCGTTGGCAGGCCTTGAGATCCCAGTCCAGCAGTTCGGCCAGATCCATTTTTGTGAGGAGCGCCAGCTTGGCGATTGCGAACAGAACCGGATATTTTTCCGGCTTGTCTTCTCCCTCCGGTGTGGAGAGCAAGGCTACTTTGAAGTGTTCCCCCAGTTCAAAGGCGGTCGGGCAGACCAGGTTTCCTACGTTCTCAATAAAGAGTAGTTGCGTGCCTTCTTCCAGCACATCAGGCAGAACGGCGGCCACTTGTTCGGCGTTGAGATGACACGAGGTTTTCGTTTGAATCTGAACAATTTTCGCGCCTTTGTTTGCGAGGCGCCGAGCATCATTATCTGTCTGCTGATCGCCGGTGATCACTGCGCACTTTATTTTTCCGTTCAGTGCATCGAGCGTTTTTTCGAGTAGAAAGGTTTTTCCGGAACCGGGGGAGGAGATCAGGTTGATGGCGGTTACGCCGCGTGCGTCGAGCCGTTCTCGGTTGTGGTGCGCAATATGGTCGTTATGCGCCAGCACACGTTGCTGCACTTCGACGACACGGGGGTCGTGATCATGGCGGTGGGCGTGTCCATGGTGGGGGTGTTTGTTGGCTTCGCCGCATCCGCATTCAGTACACATTATTCGATCTCCATGGATTGGATGTTAAATTCACGCCCGTTGACCAGCTCCACATCATCCGATTCACAATGGGTGCAGGTGCAACGCGGAAACTCGGGGCTCGACTCTTTTTCGCAGGCACGGCAGCGGACGGTAATGGGCAGGTCGTTAATCACCAACTCTGCATCGGCCAGTCGGGTGCCGCTGGCCGCCATCGGAAAGGCAAACTCGAAGGCACCGATCTCGATACCGGAGAGCTTGCCAATTCCTACTGTAACGCGGGTTGCGCGTGCGGCGTTTTCGACTGTAAGCACTTTTTCGGCTTCTTCGATGAGACTACAGGCTAGTGAAAGTTCATGCATGGGAAAGAGGGGCGAATCGCATTTCGCCCTTAGAGGCCTTTGCCGAACCAGCGTCCGCGGGTGCCGATGATGACGCACAGGCCAGAGATCACCAGAGGGATGATCAGAGCCATGCTGCGGTAGTTCTGAACATTATAATCATATTCGCCCGGTTTGAGCAGAATGAAAATAGAGATGCCAATGGTCAGACTGATGACCGCCGACCACCAGAGCCACGCGTGTTGAGAAGGTACCTTAGAAGAAAACATAACGAATATATTATGACGTCAGATCCTTTTTTTCAAGGCAAACTTTATCCTCAGGTTAGGGGGTAGACTGTAAATTAAAATGCCCAACTTTTCTCGGTTGCGAGTGCTTCAACATTCTTTATTCAATATGAACCATTCCCTGTCGGTCATTATTTGCATTCGCAAATTATCTTTCCGCTACGCTCCAAGGCGACATTGGGTTGCGGTTCACCGTGAAGGCTCACCATGAACGGCTTCCGCCTTCGCATAGCTTCCGCCTTCTTCCATGCGGCGAGACAAGACTGCGTGACAGGTTGCCGCGCTAAGCCCTTTGTGGCTAACCCTTTTAAAACCGCACGCGCTCTGCGATGTAGTTTTCGAGTTCGCTGATGGGCATGCGGATCTGCTCCATGGTATCGCGGTCGCGGACGGTGACGGTGTCGTCTTCGAGGGTGTCGAAGTCGATGGTGATGCCCAGCGGCGTTCCGATTTCGTCCTGACGGCGGTAGCGGCGGCCAATGGCACCGGCCTGGTCATAGAAGCAGGTCCACCGCTCGTTGAGGCGGTCGAACACTTCGCGCGCTTTGGCGACGAGTTCGGGTTTGTTTTTGAGCAGCGGGAAGACGGCCACTTTGTAGGGTGCGATGCAGGGCGCAAAGCGCAGGACGGTGCGCGCTTCGTAGCCTTCGGGTGCCTGTCTGGCATCCGGGTCGGCGGTGACCACTTCGCCGCCCTCTTTGCCTTTGGGGATCCACTCGACGCGGTAGGCTTCGCAGAGCAGGGCGAGCGCGATGCGGTCGACCCCGGCGGAGGGTTCGATGACGTGCGGGAGATATTTTTCTTTGGTCTCTTCGTCGAAGTATTCGAGCCCTTTGCCGCTGGTTTTCTGATGCTGGGTGAGGTCGAAGTTGCCGCGCGCGGCGATGCCTTCGAGCTCCTGGGTGCCGAAGGGGAAGTCGTACATAATGTCGGTGCAGGCGCTGGCGTAGTGGGCGAGGGCATCGCCTTCGTGGATGTCGCGGTGCATGCGGCCTTCGGGCAGGCCGACTTTGCCGTACCAACTCAGACGCTCGGCCACCCAATATTCATGCCACTCGGCATCGGTGCCGGGTTGGATGAAGAATTCGAGTTCCATCTGTTCGAACTCGCGCGAGCGGAAGGTGTAGTTTCGCGGGTTGATTTCGTTGCGGAAGGCTTTGCCGATCTGCGCGATGCCGAACGGCATTTTCTGGCGCGCGGTGGCGAGCACGTTGCCGAACTGCGCGAAGATGCCCTGCGCGGTTTCGGGGCGCAGGTAGGCGACGTTGGCGCTCTCTTCGAGGGGGCCGACGAAGGTTTTGAACATGAGGTTGAAGGCGCGCGGTTCGGTCAGCGTGCCGGCTTCGTTGGTGTCCGGGCCGACGAGGCGGTCGTAGTTCTCAACCGGAATGTCCATGAGCGGAACCGTTTCGTAGTCGTCGGCTCTCTGTTTGCCGATTTTTTTCACTTTCTTTGCGGGCGGTGCTTCGTCCTCGGGATAGGCGAACATGAGGGTGGCGGCATTTGATTTGTGTTTGAAGACGAGGATTTGGTCGGCGCGGTAGCGACTCTTGGTTTCACGGCAGTCGACCATCGGGTCTTTAAAGTTTCCGATGTGGCCGGAGGCTTCCCATACGCGCGGGTGCATGATGATGGAGCTGTCGAGGCCGACCACGTTTTCACGGGTCTGAACAACCGATTTCCACCAACTCTCTTTGATGTTGCGCTTCAGCTCGACACCGAGAGGGCCGTAGTCCCAGAAGCCGTTGATGCCTCCGTAGATTTCCGAGGTTTGGAAAATAAAGCCGCGCCGCTTGCAGAGTGAGGAGAGCGCGTCCATCGAAACATGGTAATCATTCGGTTTCATAGTCATTACTTTCTTAAACATATCAGGAACGGATATTCCTCGCAGAGGCGCAGAGGTCGCAGAGAACGTTGTCCAATTTTACAAATGTTCTGCGTTCTTTGCGCCTTTGCGAGGCAGACTTTTTTATTTTGGTTCCGGCTTTGTTGGGTTGGAATTGAAAGGTCGGAGAATGCCTCAACGCATTTGGAGTTGAAAGAATAAAGTGAAAAGGGGAGACTGCCCAACATGAAAGAAACTCGATATTACAAACGATTTAATTTCCTCTCGATGCTAGCCGTTCTCGGCGCGCTGGCGGCTCTGCTGTTCGAGTGCTTCTTTGTATTTGAGCTCTATAACCGGGATTTTGAACCGCTTAAACGCTTTCTTCCCGCAATGGAAGAGGCCGCTTTTGCTCCGGAGCCAGTCGATGAGTCCGCGCCCGTGGGTTAACATTGCGGCATTTTACGCTAAGATCAGTTGACTAATCTTACTGAAAGAGTAGCTTAAGATCATCAAATTGATCTTAAGGAGGATTACTCATGAAAACCGTTCCTTTCGAGAGAGTTACAAATAATCTAAAACTCGAAAATCCGTGGTGGGAGACTGCCGAGGTATCAGAAACCATACAGAACATGTGTCCACGACCGTATTTGGATATTTTATATCCTTTGGTTGCGAAAAGTTCTGTACAACGTGCGGTTATTCTAATGGGGCCCCGGCGGGTGGGTAAAACAGTTCTAATTAACCACTTAATAGACCGTTTGCTTAAAGATGGGGTTTCGCCGCGCCGGATATTCTATACGTCGATTGACCATCCTCTTTACAACGGAATGGGTTTGGAAGATCTCCTAGAGAGCTTTTCTACAGAAAGCGGAACCGATTATAAGGAGGAAGCCTGTTATGTTTTTTTTGACGAAATTCAGTACCTCCGTGATTGGGAACAGCACCTTAAAACGATCATAGACCGATTTCCGAAGATTCGTTGCGTGGCTTCTGGTTCTGCGGCGGCGGCATTACGCTTGAAGAGTATAGAATCGGGTGCCGGACGCTTCACTGACTTTCTTCTCCCTCCGTTGACGTTTTATGAATACCTATTGCTGATCGGGCAGAATGATCTTGTAACCATTTATCCGGATGAGAGCAGACTCGATACGTTTGGTGTTGCGGATTATGAACGGTTCAATGCCGTATTTCTTGATTATCTTAACTTTGGCGGTTACCCAGAGGTTGCTTTGTCTTCTGAAATACAAAGGGATCCGGCCCGCTTTATAAAGAACGATATTATCGACAAGGTGTTGCTTCGAGATCTTCCCAGCCTTTACGGCATACAGGATGTGCAGGAGCTTAATCGACTTTTCACTGTGCTGGCCTATAACACAGCTAATGAAATTTCATTGGAGGAGTTGGCCAAGAATTCAGGCGTGGCAAAAAACACATTGAAGCGCTATATCGAGTATCTTGAGGCGGCATTCTTAATTAAAATTGTTCACCGGGTGGACGACAATGCTCGACGGTTTAAACGCGCCAACTACTTTAAAGTTTATCTGACAAACCCTTCTATGCGTTCTGCACTTTTTTCTCCGGTTGAAGAGGATGATTCGGCGATGGGGTCACTGGTCGAGACGGCTGTTTTCTCTCAATGGTTTCATTCTTCAATGGATCTACATTATGCTCGTTGGAAGACTGGCGAGGTAGACATTATTAATCTCAAGGCCGATCAAAAAGTTTCATGGGCGGTTGAGGCAAAATGGAGTGATCGTTATTGCAAGCGACCACAAGAGTTGAAATCCCTTCTCAGGTTTTGCCAAAAACAGTCTTTAACATCCGCAATGGTTACAACAAAAACTGTTTCACGAGAGGTTGAAATTGACGGTGTGAGATTAGAGTTTTATCCGGTTGCTTTGTATTGCTTTGCATTGGGCTACAATATTATTTCGAATCACCATTTTTCCAGATTTTCGGAAGAGTCTGAGAGGACATCGGTCGATGTCGGTCGTTCTGCGCCGGTCGGCTAATCCGATTCATGTTGAATTTTCAAGAATACTTTTTGGAAGAGTTTTCCAAGGTCTTCGAGAATCATCGTTAGCGATGGGATTAAGAGAAGCGTGATGCCGGTGGCGAAGAGGATGCCGAAACCGAGCGAGATGGCCATTGGAATCAAAAAGCGCGCTTGACGTGATTGCTCGAAGATCATCGGGAGCAACCCGAAGAAGGTGGTGAGCGTGGTCAGCACAATCGGCCGGAAGCGCTGGATGCCGGCGGCCATGATGGCGTCATGCACGCCGAGGCCTTCAAGGCGTTTCTGGTTGAAATAGTCGATTAATACCAGCGAGTCGTTCACCACCACGCCGGAGAGCGCGACAATCCCGAAGATACTGATCACGCTCAGACTGTAGCCCATGAGCAGGTGGCCAATCACCGCCCCGACGATTCCGAAGGGGATGCTGACCATAATGATCAATGGCTGGCTGTAGCTTTTGAAGGGAATGGCGAGGATGACGTAGATCAGGACGATGGCACCGAGAAGGCCTTTGATCAGGCCGGCTACGCTCTCTTTTTGGTCCGCCTGTTGGCCCTCAAAGGAATAGGTCAGCCCCGGATGTTTCTCGATCAATTCAGGCAGGGCGGTGGTGATCATGTCGGCGAGTACCTGAGGGGCTTTGCTTCTGGGGGTCACGTTGCCGGAAACGGTGATCGTGCGTCGGCCGTTGCGTCGGTTGATGGTGGTATAGGCGCGTCCACGCTGGATTTCCACAACGTCCCGCAGCGGAACTTCGGCTCCGGCAGATGTGCGAAGCATCATGTTTTCCAGGCTAAACTCAGTGGTGCGTTCGGCTTCCGGCAGGCGCAGCATGACTTTAATTTCGTTGCGGCCGCGCTGCTGGCGGATCGCTTCCGCGCCGTAGTAGGCATGGCGAACCTGTCGAGCCACCTCGAAGGAGGTAAGCCCCACGCTGCGGCCTTCGGGCTTGAGTGCAAAGTCAATCTGCGGTTTTCCAAGGGTGACTCCGCTGTCGATATCGCTGACGATGGGATATTCCTCGAGTGCTTTGGCGAGTTCCTGTCCGGATTGTTCGAGCACGACGATATCGCGGTGGGAAAGTTCGATCGTTAAGGCATCGCCCCGGCTGCCGGGGCCGCCGCTGTCGGCGCGATAGCGGATGGTGTCGATGCCGGGGAGCGGACCGGTTTTCTGGCGCCAGCGCTGGACAAAATCTGCGGTGGATACGGGGCGTTTCTCGGCATCGACCAGATCAAAGGTGATCGATCCACTGTGTCCGCCTCCGTTTCCAATCTGGGAGAGGACTCCTTTGATTTGAGGTTGTCCGGTCTCTTCTTCGATTTCCCGAACCAACGCCTTCCCGGCCTGGATGATTCGGTCGTGGATGGCTTGCGTCTGCTTCACGGGAGCGCCATAGGGGAGTTTGAAGCTGCAAAGGGCAACATCGGACTCAACACTGGGGAAGAGCTGGAAACCCATTCGACCGCTTTTTACATAGCTGAGCGTGAGGACCAGCACGAACAATCCAATGGCGATGGTCAGGTATCTGCGGCGCAGGGTCAGGTCGAGGAAGGGGGCATATTTTTCACGAACAAAGCGCATGAAGCCCTGGCTGAAGCGTTGTTGAAGATGGTGGATACGTCCACGTTCCTTTTTTTCTTTTTGATGGGCCAAATGAGCGGGCAGAACAAACAGTGCTTCCACGAGCGAAATCAAGAAGGTGGTGCAGACGACCAGCGGGATGGCGCCAAAAAACTTACCCATGGTGCCGGGAACAAAGTAGAGCGGCATGAAGGCGACAATGTTGGTGAGAATACTGAACGTGACCGGCATGGCGATCTGACGGGCACCTTGGATGGCGGCGCGCAGGAACGGCATGCCTTCTTGATGGTTGTGGTAGATGTTTTCTCCCACCACAATGGCATCGTCCACCACGATGCCGAGTGCGAGGATGAAGGCAAACATCGAGACCATGTTGATGCTCAGCCCCAGCGCCGGCATGAACAGCAGGGTGCCGATGAAAGAGATGGGAATGCCGAGCATCACCCAGAAGGCCAGCCGCATTTCCAGGAAGAAGCCGAGGACGATGAATACGAGGATCAGGCCGAGCAAGCCATTGCGCATCAGCAGATCCATCCGTTGGCGGAACATATCCGCGCGGCTGTTCCAGATGGTGAACTCAACATCCTCGGGGAGGCGGGCCTCCAACTGGGCGAGCACCTTGAGGGTGGCTTTCTCGACGGTGATCGGGGTTTCTTTCCCGATACGATAGACCGAGATCGATAGGGCGGGGTTGTCGTTGAAATAGGTAAACTGATCCGAGTCGATGAAGTGGTCGCGGATGGTGGCGACCTCCTCCAGCAGAACTTGGGTTCCGTCGGGGCCGGTAATTAGTGGAATCTTGCCGAACTCTTCGCCGTAGTCGCGGCGGTCGCGTACCCGAACCAGGATTTCTCCACTGGTGGTTTTCATGCCGCCGCTCGGGAGTTCGACGGAGGCGCGCGAAATAATATCCGCTACATTCTGGATCGTCAGGTTATAGGCCCGAAGCGAGTCCTGTGGAATCTCGATGGAGATCTCATAGTTACGGACG
>JAUXCB010000176.1 GCA_030619095.1 Verrucomicrobiota bacterium
CGACGATCCAAATGAGCTCTTCAGCTCCCGCTTGAACGATAGTATTCATAATAATGAACAGTTATCCGTTAGAGGTTATCCGTTAAAGGAAGGAATCCGTTTCACTGATAATCAATGACAGGTAACCAATTAACCTTTACTCCGCTTTTCCGGATTCGTCTCCGCCCGCGAGGTTTTCGCGCATGGAGGTGTCAGCCATGACGTTCTGCATTTTGTAGAAGTCCATGATGCCGAGGTTGCCGTCGCGGAAGGCTTGCGAGATGGCTTTTGGAACTTCAGCCTGCGCTTCAATCACTTTGGCCTGCATTTCCTGCACGCGGGCGCGCATTTCCTGCTCCTGAGCGATGGCCATGGCGCGGCGGCCTTCAGCCTCGGCCTGACGCATCTTTTTGTCGGCTTCGGCACGTTCGGTTTCGAGCTGAGCACCGACGTTGGCGGTGTTGGCGGTTCCGGCGACGCTCACGTCGGCAATATCAATGGAGACGATTTCGAAGGCGGTCTGTGCGTCGAGTCCGCTTTCGAGCACTTTCTGGGAAATGTGGTCGGGGTTTTCAAGCACGTTTTTGTAGGAGCCCATAGATCCGACGGCGCTGACGATTCCCTGGCCAACGCGGGCGATGATGGTATCTTCGGTGGCTCCGCCAACCAGTTGTTCCAGGTTTGTACGTACGGTGACGCGTGCTTTGATCAGCAGGCGGATTCCGTCTTTGGCTACGGCGTCGAGGAAGGCGGCTCCCTTTTCAGGGTTGGGACAGTCGATGACTTTTGGGTTTACGCTGGTGGCAACTGCTTCAAGAATATCGCGCCCGGCGAGGTCGATGGCGGCGGCTTGTTGGAAGCTGAGTTCGATGTTGGCTTTATCGGCCGCGATGAGGGCTTGTACAACATTGACGACGTTGCCGCGGGCGAGGTAGTGAGCCTCAAGCAGGTCGGTGTTGATGTCGATGCCCGCTTTGGTTGCCTGGATGCGCGCATGGGTGATCAACATGACCGGAACTTTTCGCAGGATTTTCATCCCGATCAGGCTGCTGAGTTTGATGTACGCACCCGAACCCCATGCCTGCACCCAGGCCGCGAGTACGGAGAGAATGATAGCCGCAAAAACAAAAATTACGACGAGTAGAAAGATTCCTAATATGATTGGCATGATTTATTCTCCGGGGTTGGTTTCGTTGATAGCGTCCGGTGTCTGGACGACCAGCACCGGTTTTTTGAAAAGGGCAAGCAGCAGGGCGCCGAGCCCGAGGATGGTGATTAAGATGTTGAGTACCATGCTGGCGGCAACAAAGCTGGTGAGGGCGTAGATGATGAGCAGTCCAAGTGCCAGCGGGGCGGCCACTTTTTGTTTGCTGAATTCCTTTCGACGCAGGATGGCCGAGCCAATGGCCAGCGCGACGACAATTTTGCTCAGATAGAGAAGGATCAGATAAAACAGAAAAATCAACATGGAGAGCGGCGTTCCGACAAAAGTGAACAGGAGTAGAAACGCGGTGACCGGGAGCATAAACAGCGACACAAACCCGATCAACATACTACGTCCGCGCGAAGTGCGTAGCGCGTTGAGACTGCCGCCCGCATAGCGTGGGAAGAGGCCGTTAAAGACCAGACCGGTCACCAGCGCGGCCAAGCCGAAAAGGAAATGGCCGACCAGGTTGGGCTTAAGAATATTTTTGACTGGAGCGGGATTCAGTTTGCGGGTCAGGGTTCCGCCGAGCATGACCGAGGGAGAGAGCACAAGCTCTTTGGGAGCGGTATAGATCAGGTTTCCATTGATGATGGTGTTGGGCAGCACAACAATCTCCTGTGCGGTAACGAACGCATCCCCTTTGATCTGTCCACCGAGGGTCACCCGCTGTGCAACAATGCGTACATCGCCAGCTATGGAGCCTTCGGTGATGACGTTTTCGCCCAGACAGAGCAGGTCGTTATAGAGGATGGCGGTCCGTTCGATTTTGACCGTGGTGCCGGCTGCAACCAGTGAGCCATGGAGGGTTCCGGAAATCTGTGCAGTGCGTGCAGCCAGTCGCACATCATTGCGGAAAATTCCCGCAGAACGGATCGTTTTCCCGCAGCCCCAGATGTCGCCATGAAAGGTTCCGTTCAAATCGATGGCCGAGGCGACGGCAAACAGATCGTTGGAGGTGTCCCCGTCGATCGTGATGGTTTGCGCGGAGATCCAGATTTCTTCGCTCAGGGTTTCGCCTTCAGGGCTGACGAATTGCTCGGCTTGAACAAATTCCACCGCTTGTACGCTTGTCGCAACAAAAAGAGCCCCGATCAAGAACCTGAATTTCAAGTTTCCAGTTTCCCGTTTCAAATTTCTATCTCCCTCACATAAATCCGGTTTCCGGAAACGCGGACAATCTCAAGCGCGGCATCGTGGGCAATCCACGTTCCATTGTCGGCGATCACATCTGCACGGTCCCCGTTAATCAGGGCTTTGCCGGATGGGCGCAACTCGCACAGAGAGGTTCCGGTCATGCCGGGTTCCCACGGGGAGTCATCCTGATCTTTTTTATCAATTTCCTGTGATAAAGAGAGTGCCCGGCCAATCGGGCTTCGCGGCAGATATTTCATCCAGATGAAAACGGCCAGTCCGGCCAGTGCAAGAATGGCAAATACGCTGAGCCATGCGAGCCAAAGCGGGAAAATGTTGAATCCGATGACCGCCGCGCTGATCAGCGCCGCCGCACCGAAGATGCCGAGCACACCACCCGGCACAAAAATTTCGATGCCGATCAGGAACAGCCCGCAGGCCAAAAGAGTAATATACCAACTCATAAGGTTTGATAATACCTGCCTGCGCCTTCGATGAAACATAAAACGTCTGCAAACAGTAGCGGTGGCCCCGGCTGGGATGCAGCAACGCGGGTGCTTTGGAAATTGACCCTTCGAACGGTGTAGTCTACTCTCTGCGCCTTTGAGAAACAGCAACAGACAAGAGGATTCTAGAAATGGCAAATACAGTTTTAATCGGCTCCCAGTGGGGGGATGAAGGCAAGGGCAAGGTCATTGACGTGCTGACGGCCGATGCGGACTGGGTGGTTCGCTATCAGGGCGGCAACAATGCGGGGCACACCGTTGAAGTCGGCGACCAGAAATATGTGCTGCATCTGGCCCCGTCGGGAATACTTCGTCCGGATGCCAAATGCATTATCGGCAACGGCCTGGTGGTCGACCCGCTCGGGCTTGCCAGCGAGCTCCAGGATCTGGGAAAACGCGGCATTTCGATCCAGAACCGCCTGTTTATCAGCGATCGTGCTCATTTGGTGATCCAGTATCACAAAGAGCTCGACGGCGCTAAAGAGGCCAAGCTGGAGAGCGGCAAAAAGATTGGAACCACAAAGCGCGGCATCGGCCCGGCTTATTCTGACAAGGCCGACCGCAGCGGCCTGCGCATGGGCGACGTGCTCGAAGATGATTTTGAAACCATGTTGCGCGACCGTGTGGCCGCCAAAAACGCAATGCTGTCCGTTCTCGGCGCCGAGGAGCTCGATGCCGACGCGCTGGTGGCGGAGTACACCCCCGCCTTCGAATATCTCAAACCTTTCATCTGCGACACCCTTCCGATGCTCAACGAAGCCGTTCGCGATCCGGAGCAGAACGTTCTCTTCGAAGGCGCGCAGGGCCTCATGCTCGACATCGACTTCGGGACGTACCCCTTCGTCACCTCGTCGAGCACAGGGGCGGGCGGCGTGGCCGCCGGCGCGGGGATTCCCCCGCACTCCATCGATGATGTGATCGGTATTGTCAAAGCCTATACCACCCGTGTGGGCGAGGGACCGTTCCCGACCGAGCTCTTTGATGACGACGGCAAAGAACTCGCCAAGGTCGGCAATGAATTTGGTGCGACCACCGGTCGTCCGCGCCGCTGCGGCTGGTTCGACGCGGTCGTTGCCCGTTATTCGGCGATGATCGGTGGCATCGATCACTGGGCGCTGATGAAACTCGACGTGCTCGACGGCTTCGAAACCATCAAGGTCTGCACGGCCTATGAGTGCGACGGCGAACGCGTCGAAACCGTTCCGGCGAGCATCAGCAAACTATCGCGCTGCAAACCGGTCTATGAGGAATTCGAAGGCTGGAACTGCTCAACCACC
>JAUXCB010000036.1 GCA_030619095.1 Verrucomicrobiota bacterium
ATGGCATTCCCCTTTATTATCCGCCCCGGCGGATCTGCCGAAGGCAGAAAAAGAAATCCTGATGATCCTGTTATCCGGTCTAGAATTTTTCATTGACCCACGCAAAGTAGCGAAGAGCCAACAAAAAACTCCCAACCGATTGGCTGAGAGTAACTTAGATGGTCGGGGTGACTGGATTCGAACCAGCGACTTCTACGTCCCGAACGTAGCGCTCTACCAGGCTGAGCCACACCCCGTTGCAAATAAGAAAGTGCGGCATTGTAGGCCGATGCGTTTAAATGGCAAGCGTTTGTTTCTTCCAATGGGCCAGAAACTCGATGTTCCCTTTGGGGCCTTTGAGGGGTGATGTGGACAAGCCAAGCCAGATGAGATCCAGCTCTTCGGTTCCAAATGCTTTGACCTTTCTAATGACTTCTTGGTGGATGGAGGGATCGGTGATCACGCCGCGGCCTTTATCAACGGCCTCTTTTCCCGCTTCAAACTGAGGTTTGATTAAGGAGACGATTTCACCGCCCGGTTTGATGAGCTCTTTGGCTGCGGGTAGAATTTTGGTGAGTGAAATGAAGGAGGTGTCGATGGAGGCGAAGTCTGCGGGTTCCGGGATCTCTTCTGCGGTCAGATAGCGCGCGTTTGTGCCTTCCATAACAATGACGCGGTCATCCTCGCGAAGTTTCCAGTGGAGTTGGCCTTTGCCAACATCGATGGCGTAGACTTTGGTTGCGCCATGTTGAAGCATACAGTCGGTGAAGCCGCCGGTCGATGAGCCAATGTCCAGGCAGACCTTTCCGGTCAGGTCGAGTTCGAACGCCGTCATGGCACCCTCAAGTTTTTCGCCGCCCCGGCTGACGAAGCGCGCGGCCTCTTTGAGAACGATTTTATGATCGGGCGCGAGCGAGTGGCCGGGTTTAGGGGAGGGGTGTCCATCGACGAGGATTTGCCCGGCCAGAATCAGCCGTTTGGCTTTCTCGCGGCTTTCAGCAAGTCCTTTTTCCACCAACAGCTGGTCTAAACGAATTTTTTTCATGTTGGGATTTTTAGTCGGAGAAGGATTGGATGAATTCGCGAAAATGCACAATGCGTTTTCCTGTGTCGTGATGTAAGAGGAGGTGGTCGAAGTCTTTCTGCTTGTGTTTCAAATCAACCGTTTGCAGTGAGTGTTTAATGGCAGACTTCAGTTCCGGCCAGTCGTGAATTCCATGGCGTGCCGAAAGGAAGGAGTAGTCCGGTTTTGTTTGCGGCAACAGAAACATTACATCGTAATAATCTCGGCCTTTTTTTCTATTCAGCATGGCGGAGATTTTCATGGAACACAGAACCGAGTCGGACGGAACAGGAATCGAGAAAAAGAACCCGCACCCTTGAACAAAGCTCATTTTTGACTCATAGGAGATACCTTGATCTTGAGCTTCCAGCTTGAGCATAAAACGTTCATTTCTATGTCCGGAAAGGTGTAGGTCGAAGAGAAGTTCCGGAAAATGAATGCTGCTACGAAACGCCTTCAGCTTACTGTTGTCCGTCTCTTTCATCCTGACCCGAAACCCATTGCGTTCCAGAAACCGAAGGACGTCATTCGACAGAGCCAGAAAGTCCTTTTTAGAAAGATTTTTGCAATCGAAATCTAAGTCCTCGGAAAATCGGTCAATGCCTTTTATTAAACGCAGGTTGGTTCCCCCGATAAATATAATTTTTCGGAGATAAGGTGTTGATGAAAGGTAATCCAGGACGAGGAGTTGAACATACTCTTTTAGAATATGTTTCAGAAAAGCCGCATTCCCGCTGATGGATGCCGGATAGAAGTTTTTAATGCTGTCGATGGAAATCATAAGTCATATACCTTGAATAGAAGTTGCAAGCGATTTTCAAGAGCACGGGAGCGAAAACGAGCCGCAAAGGACTCCATTTCGGTTCGATTCAACTCTTCGTGCAAAATGTTTGTATCCAGCCGAAGATGGATGATTTCTTTCTCCGTGTTATAAAAAGGATATAGATACAGCAGATCTAGCAATGCCTTTTCCTGTGTGGCATACGATATTGAACGATAGTTTGAAATCGAATGCGGAAGGTATCCGAACATCAAATCATTCCGAACACTCTGATAGGAATACTCGCCAAAGTCATTCTTGAACCGGGCTGTCTTGAGAGAGGTCACGCTGGTGATCTGAGAAATAGATTCCGGGATCAGTCCATAAAAAGAGAGGGCGGAATGCAGGCTGATGTAGGAAGGGTTGTATATTTTTCCGGCGAAAAAGGAGGGCATATCTGGCTGGCTCTGATATTCGGGAAATGCGTAGACCCCGCGACGCAGACGCACCAGATATCCTTTGTTTATCCAGCGTGAGAAATTATTGCGGTCAAACGTCGGTTGCCACGCATACACTTGCTGAATGCTGAAGCATCCGAGATCGAACATCTTGCTTTTAAACCGAATCCAATTCATGTTCCCTTTCCGATATGCATTAAATATGCTTCGTTTCAGAAACAAACACAAGGGCGGATGTCGGTTTGTTTTTATCACGGATGATTCTGGAGGAGGAGCGGGAAAAAACGTACCCTTTCAATTTCGAGTTATTTTCCTTCATTGATTTTGCTCCTAATCATACTTCTAATCCCACTCGGAAATCAGGTTAAGAGATAGGATTAAGAGCTGGATTATGATTGGTTGGCAATCATGTCAGGTCTGTACATCCATATTCCATTTTGTGAGCGCAAGTGTTCCTACTGCGCGTTCTATGCTCGTGTCACTGAAAATTCCATGGTAAGTCCAGAATCAGGATGTGGCGGTATTATTGCTTTAAACTATTCAAACTTGGGTTAACTTAGCGCCATTCTGAACTGACTTCTGATCTCCGACCCCTGACCTTCGGCCTACCCTTTTCACGAATCGCGCAGACCGGAGGGTCGGTTGAGGACCGGAACCTTGGGCGTGGAGTCCGCATCAATGCAAAAGTAGCCGATGCGCTCGAGCTGGAAGATGGTTTCTGCGGCCCCGGAGATAGCCGGCTCAAGGATTCCGGTGGTGGCCTTGAAGGAGTCGGGATTTAACAGCTCTTTAAAGTCGCCCTCTTCGGAGGCGGGGTTTTGCTGGTGAAGAGGCGGTCGTAGAGGTTGATTCGAGCCTCGACCCCCTTTGTGGCAGAGACCCAATGGATGGTTCCTTTGACTTTTCGCCCATCGGGCGCACTGCCGCCTTTGGAAGTCCGGGTCGCTTATGATCTGCCAAGTGACGACCCTCTCGGACATCATCATCCGCTTCTATCGAATCAAGGCCATTCTCCCTCTCAGCCCGTGAATTCAGAGTGGAATAATGGATCAGTAGAGTGTTGCATTTCTGGTGGAAACAAATGTTGAAATATCTGCGTTCATTGATCTGCGAATCCAGCATTCCAATATTCTATGCCAAACGTAAGTTTGGCGACTATTGCGCTTGCCAACAGGGGGGTCGGTGCGTAAATTACGCGCTCTTTGAGACAATTTTGAGTTTGTGAGGAAGAATCATGGCTAAATGTGCAGTAACAGGTAAGGGAACAGTTTCGGGTCGCCGAATCGTCCGTAAAGGTTTGGCGAAGAAAAAAGGCGGAATCGGTCTTCACGTGACCAGTGCCACGAAACGAAAGTTTAAGCCCAATTTGCAGCGCATCCGCGTTCGCGACGAAAACGGCACGGTGAAACGTGTCTGGGTTTCGGCCAAAGCGATTCGCTCCGGTGCGGTCACCAAAGCCTAAGCAGAGTATCTCTGTTTCAGAAGACCGGTCCTTTTAACAGGGACCGGTTTTTTTTGTGGTTATGAGAAATACGACCATTGCTCGCACCTACAGCACTGTAGCCGCGATCCGTGATCGCGGAATCTCGGCGGGGTCTCGGCCCCCGCCCTACAACAAGAAACAGGCTTTCGGATTATCGGTTGCGGGATACGCACAAAAAAAGCCCCGGACGAATCCGAGGCTTTTCATACAGAAACGAGAGTTTCTTTTACCAGCTGGCTTTTGTCATCCCGGGGATGAGTCCTTCGGAAGCCATTTCGCGCAGGGTGATGCGGGAGAGACCAAATTTCCGGTAGACGGCGCGCGGGCGACCGGTAACGCGGCAACGGTTCATAATGCGCGTGGGGTTGGCATCGCGTGGAAGTTTTCGGATTTTAGCGTACGCAGCCTGCTGGTCTTCGTAGCTGGTTTCCGGGTTCAAAATAATTTTTTTGAGCTCCATACGCTTGGCGTAATACTTGTTCGCCATCTTTATGCGCTTCTCGTTTTTAGCAATACTGCTTTTTTTGGCCATAAATCGGTTTCCTCGTTTGTTTTTCGAAGTGGGGATGAAACAGGAAAAGGCTCTTCCGTGCAATCCTTTTTGTCAGTAATTTTGGCGGATGAAGTGGAGCGGTTGAGCTGTTTCCGTTTGTTTGCCGGAGGGGTTTTTATTTGGAAATATGGAGCGATTCTACCTTTTCTTTCAGAGTAAAATAGATCTCACTCAGTTCGGCTCCGCCCGCCGGACTTTTTCCTGCAGTTGTTTCATTTGACTCGATTTTGGATATGCTTATAGTCAGCGGCTGTTTTTAAGACTATGTAAATCGGAAGGGGTTGTTCCATGAATAAAATGACGATTCGCGATCTTGATGTGCAGGGCAAAAAGGTCCTGATGCGCGTAGATTTTAATGTGCCGGTGAAAGACGGCGTGGTGGGTGACGATACCCGCATCACGGCGGCGCTTCCGTCCATCAACTATGTTCTCGAAAATGGCGGTTCGCTCATTCTGATGAGCCATTGCGGACGCCCCAAAGGAGAAAAGAATCCCGAGTTTACGCTCAAGCCCGCCGCCGACCGCCTCGCCGAACTGGTCGACGCCAAAGTGACGCTCGCTCCCGACGTGATCGGTCCGGAAGTGAAAGCGCTCGTTGACGAACTCAACGCCGGCGAAATCCTCGTTCTCGAAAACGTCCGTTTCTATGCCGAAGAAGAGGGAAAAAAGTGCACGCCGGAAGAGCAGGATGCCTTTGCTAAGGAGCTCGCCTCCTACGGCGATGTCTACGTTTCCGATGCGTTCGGAACCGCGCATCGCGCGCACGCCTCCATGGCTGTCGTCACCAAATACATCGACCCGTGTGCCGCCGGGTTCCTGCTCGAAAAGGAGATCGCCTATCTCGGCAAAGTGCTTGAAGCCCCGGAAAAACCCTTTGTTGCTATTATCGGCGGAGCCAAAATCTCCGGTAAAATCGATGTGGTCACCAAGCTGATGGACAAATGCGACGCGATTCTGATCGGCGGCGGCATGGCGTACACCTTCTACAAAGCGCAGGGCAAAGCCATCGGCGGATCTCTCGTGGAAGACGACAAGGTGGAACTCGCCGGCGAAATTCTTAAGCAGGCCGAGGAAAAAGGGGTGAAGCTGTTGCTTCCGGTCGATAATATTGCCGCCGACGCATTTTCCGCCGATGCCAACACCAAAGTCGTTGGTGACAGCATTGAAGACGGCTGGATGGCCCTTGATATCGGCCCGAAAACCATCGAAGCCTACTGCGCGGAAGTGGCTGGAGCCAAAACCGTTGTCTGGAACGGCCCGATGGGCTGCTTCGAAATGGAACCCTTCGCGAAAGGAACTTTTTCCGTCTGCGAAGCGGTCGCCAACTCCGACAGCATCAGCATCATCGGCGGCGGCGACAGTGTTGCGGCCGTTAAACAGTCCGGTTTGGCCGACAAAATGAGCCACGTTTCCACCGGCGGCGGAGCCTCCCTTGAATTCATGGAAGGCAAGCAACTGCCTGGCATTGTCTCCTTGACCGACAAATAAGCTGGAGTCGCAACGTAGAGAAGCGAAACGTGTGCAGGATCGCAGAGGGTTTGCTCTGCGGAATGGCTTGTTTTTATCTCTTTACATTGAAGATTCGCCGGGTTTGGGCGTTGCGTATTGGGAGAGGGTTGGGTACATTCCCCCCTCATCCGCCTTCACAGGAGCACCTGTATCGGTGTGGGGAGGACGTTATTGTTACGGCGCGATGTCGCCTTTCATATCGTGCGGATGACCACGCCGGAGCCTTTGGCGAAGGCGGGTTGTGCAATGGAGGTCATGGGTTTAACCCAAGGGCTCCATTTTTGGATTTATAAACTGAATGGAGAAACCGATGAGAAAACCGATTGTTGCTGGGAACTGGAAAATGAACAAAACCATCGAAGAGGCGGTTGCTCTCGTCGAAGGTCTTAAACTCGAACTCGCCGACTGCGTGGACGTGGAAGCGGTTGTCTGTCCGCCTTTCACCGCGCTCAAAACCGTCAGCGACCTGATCGCCGACACCCAGATCAAACTGGGCTGCCAGAACATGAGCTCGGAAGACGACGGTGCCTACACCGGCGAAATCTCCCACGCCATGCTCAAAGAGCTGTTCGTTAAATACGTCATCCTCGGCCACAGCGAACGCCGTGAGTACTATAAAGAAACCGATTTCTGGGTGAACAAGAAGGTTAAAAAGGCTCTGGAAAAAAATCTGCGCCCAATTGTTTGCGTTGGCGAAAAGCTCGAAGATCGCGAAGCGGGTAACACCGAAGCCGTGGTTGAGGCACAGGTTCGCGGAAGCCTCGCAGAGATCACCGCCGAGCAGTTCGAAGATGTGGTGGTTGCCTATGAACCCGTATGGGCCATTGGCACCGGCAAAACGGCAACGTCTGAGCAGGCGCAGGAAGTGCATGCATTTATCCGCGGCATTGTGGCTGACATGGTGGGTCAAGATGCGGCGAAGGGCCTCCGGATCCAGTACGGTGGAAGCATGAAGCCCGCCAATGCCAAAGAGCTTCTTTCTCAGCCGGATATCGATGGAGGTCTCATCGGCGGCGCGGCTCTCGATGCCGCTTCATTTACTGGTATTATTAAAGCCGGAATGTAATCTGGCGCGGATTGGAGCAACCTATGGAAATGATTCGTACTTTATTGATTATTCTTGAGGCGGCCTGCTGTCTCGCATTAATTGGGCTGGTTTTGTTGCAGAAGTCGAAAAGCGGAGGCCTCGGTCTTGCGTTTGGTGGCGGCGGTAACGATTCCCTGTTCGGTGCACGCGCCGGTAATGTGCTCACCAAGGCCACCATCGGCATTGGTGTTCTCTTCCTCATCAACACGCTGGTTCTCGGCATGATGTTCGCCGGAAGTGCCAACAAGTCGCTAATGGATGGTGCCAAGGCTCCGGCGGCTCCTTTGCAGCAGGCCCCGACGGCCCTGCCAGAAAACCCGGTCACTCCCTCAGAGTAGAGAGCGGTGGAGCCGATCGGCAGACAGTCCCAGAAAGGATTTAACTCCTTCCTGGGGCTTTTTTTCTGGAATGATCCTGTCGACCGACTCTTAATAAAACAGGTCAACCTGAGAAGCTTAGAAATCGACCACGCGGAGTAGGGGGTTCGAAAAAAACTTTTTTATCGCATCCAGATCCAACAGTTGATTGGGCTTTAGTCCGGGCGGAGCCGGTTGGCTCCGCCTTTCACGTTAGTTCTGCGCGGGTTGTTTTTTGGCGCCGAGTTGGTCGACAATGGCATCGAGATCGAGGAAGTTGATGTGGAGTGTGGAGACATCGACATCGGTTACCGTGAGGTTTCGGGCGGCTTCGAGAGCAACAAGAATATCCCCTCCGCTTCCTTGCAGTGCTTCGTTACGAAGGCGTTCCCCGGCCGCTTCAGAGGTGCGGACCAGAAGGGTTCCTTCCGCATCTTTCTGCGCGGCAACGAGGTCGGCATCGGCCTGTTTTTCTTTTACATAGCGGTCATACTCGGCTTTGATGGTGGCAATTTGCAGATCGGTCTCCGCCTGCATGCGGATGAGTGCGGCGTCTTTTTCTTTAATGACGATGTTGACGAGCTTTTTGGTCTCGGCTTCGATGACCTGCGTTTTCCCGCTCATCTCTTCGGCTTTCCCCATGGATTTGTTGAGCTCGACTTCCTGGTCGGCCAGTTTTTTGCGCCGGATTTTGTTTTCGTATTCGGGATCGAACTGGACGGAGCGGATGAGGACATCGATCACTTCGAGTCCTTTGGGGGTGAGCGCGGCATTGAGGTGCTTATGCACTTCGTTCGCGGTGGTGCGGCGAGCGGCGGGGTTGTAGAAGTCTTCGGTTTTCATCTGGCCAAAGGCACCCATGCAGGCTTTCTGCGCTTCATTTCGGACGATGATTTTATATTTTGTTCCGGCACCGATTTGTTTGTAGAGCTGGTAGGCTTGGTCCTTGATGATCTGGTATTTGACGGTAACGTCGAGCGAGATGGCGTATCCGTCGGCGGACTGGACTTTGATGTCGTCGATGCTTCGGTCGCTGCCTTGACGCGGGTCGCGGGTCATTTCCAGAGTCTGGGCGGTGCTGTTGAAGAGCAGCCATTTGTCGATGGGGCCGCGGTCGAGGTGCCAACCGGGTTTGAAGTCTTTGGGGACGAGTCCCTGTTTACCGAAGATGGCGTATTGCTGGATGCGCACGCCGACCTGTCCGATCGGAATGTCGATGGTTAGCGAATGCAGGACGAGCCAGAATCCAAGGATAATGAGCGTGATGAGTATGCTGATAACTTTGATGATTTTCATAAAAAAATTCTTTCCGGGCTATTTTTTACGGTGGGATGAGGCCGCGCCTTCGAGGTGTTCGAAGCGCTCCGTTTCGCCGTCGATGATGAAGGGTTTTCCACTGAAAGTCATGTTGGAGAGGCGGCGGGCGTATTCGAGTTTGACCATGGTGCGTCCGCCGGGGGCGGAGAGTGCGTTGTTGAGCTCTCGAATCCCGTTGGCCTCTGCGGTGCGTTTGGCGAGAATTCCGGCTGCGCTTTTCTCCAGCTTATAGAGGGTGGCGGCGGCGTTGACGGTGACTTTTTGAAAGTAGGCATCCGCTTCTTTGCGTCCGCGTTCCGCATCGGCCTTCACTTGAATGATTTTCTGCTCCATCTCGCCGCTGAACTGTTCGATTGAGACGTTTTTGCGGTTGGTTTCCTGCACCAGCATGGTGTTCTGTTTTTGTTTGGCGGCCAGTGCTTTGGACTGCTCTTCGAGCACGGCCTGGTCGGCAAGCTTTTTCTTTTTGATCATCTCTTCGTACTCTTTATAGAAGTGCGGGCGTTGCGGAATCAGAAGGCTATCGATATTGATTCCGAAGCGGTTGAGCCGTTCATTCATGCTGTTTTGCGCCAGAACGAGTTTGGCATCGCGTTTGGAGGAGTTGTAGAACTCTTCGGTGGTCAGCTCGCCCAGATAGTTTCGGATGATAGTTCGGGAGTAGTCGCGCGCCCATTTTTGTTTAAAGAGATCGTGCAGTCCAGAGAGGATAGATGCGAGTTTGCTCCGCTGTTTCCACCGCTTTTTTGGTATCGGGAGCAGTCGCGCCTTTCCCCATAACAAGTCGGATCGTAG
>JAUXCB010000180.1 GCA_030619095.1 Verrucomicrobiota bacterium
CCGGCTTGATCAACCTGAGGTTTTCAAGCTGGGGTGGTTCCAGAGATTCGCCGCTGTATCGTTTGTATTCATCGGGAAAAGAATCCAGGTCGAGGTGGTTAAGCGGCTTGTCGTAGGCGATTTCTTCATCGAAGGAAATGTTTTTTGATTGCCGGGCCAGCTCAATGAGCATGGGGCGGTCTGCCTTCTTGTTGGTTGCGCCTACTCGCACATAGACGCCTTCGGAGTCGCCTTCGGCCTGAACGAAATAGGGTTTGGCGTGGCCGGGATGGATGCGGGCGACAAGGATGGTTTTCCCTCTTTTGTTGACGGAAAAAATTTCGGGAATTAGGGATGGGCGGATGGCGTCGAATATTTTTCCCGATATTTTGTCGGGGTAGTCCGCAAGCTGTTCATCGGAAAGTCCAGCGATGGAGCCGGAGTCGTCCACGCCTAGAAGTATGTCGCCTCCCGCCCCGTTGGCAAATGCAACGGCTGTTTTGGCGAGCTGCCCACCTTGTGGAAGCTCAGCCTTGAACTCAACCTTCCGGGTTTCACCGGTTTTTATTTTTTTGAGCCAATCCGTCATTTTTCAAGGTTGGTTTGTTTGATCAGATAGAGTGGGCGGTTCTTGATTTCGTCGAAGACGCGGCGGAGGTATTGGCCGAGGATGCCCATGCAGAGCATTTGCAGGCCGCTGACAAAGAAGATGGCCAAGGTGAGGTAGGTCGTTCCGGCGTGGCTGGGTGAAGTTTGGATAAAGGTCCAGACAATGAACAGGTAGATGCCGATGCCGACAGAGAGAGTGCAGAGCAGGGTGCCGAGATAGAAAATGAGCCGTAATGGTGTGCCGCTGAAGGAAGTGATGGCGTTGAGGGCGAGGGCAATCGATTTGATCAGGGGATATTTTGTGACTCCGGCATGGCGGGCGTCGCGTTCGTATTCGACGGTGGTTTGGCTAAATCCGATCCAGGAGGCGAGTCCGCGCATGTAGCGGTGCTGCTCGGGCATGGCGTTGAGGGCGTCGAGTGCCTTTCGGTCGAGCAGGCGGAAGTCGCCGGCATCAACAACCATATCTACTTCGGTCATTTTGCTGAGGAGTCGGTAGAAGATGTGCGCGAGGAATTTTTTAAGTCTGGATTCGCCCTTGCGGCTGGAGCGGACGGCATGGACGACTTCGAATCCCTCTTTCCACTTCACAACCATGTCGGCGATCACTTCGGGGGGATCCTGAAGGTCGGCATCGATAATGACGGCCGCATCGCCGGTGCATAGATGCATGCCGGAAGTGATGGCGCGCTGGTGGCCAAAGTTGCGCGAGAGCTGGATGTATTTAACCGAGGGATCTTTTGCCGCGGTTTGTTTGACCCACGCCAGGCTGCCATCGGTACTTCCATCATCGATGAATACAAACTCCACGTCCTCTTCCAGTGAATGGAAAACCTGGGTGCAGCGTTCATATAGAAGCGGCAGGTTTTCCTGTTCGTTAAGAAAAGGAACAATGACAGATATCTTCTTGTTTTTTGAGTCTGAATTCATAACTGCACATCGTGAAGGTTCGGAGGGCTGCTTGCAATCTCTGCATTGTTAGTTTTTCAGTTTTATCATGAGGTAGAATCCGCCGCGTGCGATTTCCAGTAGAAGGCTTCTGAATCCACCAACTCGAACGTCAGCTGGGCGGATAGCTTCGGGATAGCGTTTTTGTAGATGTTGGAAAAAGGTGCGCATGGAACGCGATTGGCTGCCGAAGAGCCGGACGGAAGCCGAGTTCGGCCAGACGCGGAACGAGCAGAGCACCTCGTCTATATAGTAGCGCTTGCCTTCTGCGATCAGGCGCGACCAGTATTCGATATCAATGGAATACATGTCGGCATCGGAAAAACCACCAATGCGTTTCATGGTCTCTTGGCGGAACATGACGGATGCGGGTTCGCCGATCGGGTTGGTGCCGGATCGGACGATGCGTCGCAGGCTGGCGGACGATTCCTTAACGCCTTCAGGCTCCTTCTGCCGCCGAAGGGTCAGTATGTTTCCGGAGGGATCGATAATTTTTCGCGCACAGTGCACGAGTTCCACTTTGGGATTCTCATCGAGCACTCTGACCTGCTCTTCGAGGCAGGTGGATTCCATTGTGTCGTCGTGAGGTAACAGCTTGCAGTAGGTGCCGCTCATCACTTCCAAACAACGGTTCCAGTTCCCGAAGAAACCAAGTCGCACGGGATTAAGCTCGTAGCGAATGCGAGGATCGTTAAAGGATTTAACGATTTCGGCGGAACGGTCCGTAGACTGGTCGTCGAGCACGACCAGTTCAAAATCTCCGAAGGTTTGGTCGAGAGCGGAGTCGATCGTCTCACGGATATGCGATTCGCAGTTGTAGAGCGGAATCGCAATGCTGACTTTTGAAGAGGGGTTCATTATTTGATCCTGATGAGTAAAACGAAGATCTAAGATGTCATTTTTGCTGTATTCAACTCAAGAATGCTTTTTACTTCCTGTGTATTGTTTTTGAGAGAGGATTATATGAGATTCTTGTGTTTAGGGGTATTGGTTTCGGGTTTGTTTTTGAGTGGGTGTTCGAACCAAAACAGGTGTCCGGTCGAGCGGGTTGATTTAGAGGTTTTGCTGTCGCGAATGACAAACGTGAATACGTTTGCGGAACCCCCGTTGGGGGACTCTTTTCTGGAGAGTTCGTATGACCGCCGCGGCGGGAATCAGGACTGGGCCATTTACACAAAGACGCAACCCAACGGGCGGATCAAAATTTTTGAGGCCGAGGGGGCGGGCTACCTGTCACGGTTCTGGATCGCCAGTTTTTATGCGAACAAGTGGCTCTTCTTTTTTGACGGGGAGTCCGAGCCGCGCCTGACGTTGACTAAAGAGGATTTTTTCGGAGGCAAGTTTCCATTTATTGCGCCGTTGGCAGGGAAGTCCGGCGGCGGACGGTACAGTCTGGTGCCGATTCCTTTCAGTAAAAGTCTGCGGATCGAAATCGAACCCTCGCACCTCGAACCCTCGAAGCGAAACTATTTCCAGATCAATTACACCCGTTTAAATCTTAGACCGGAAGCGGTGGAAAGTTTCCCGAAGGAACTGTCGGCGGCCCAGAGCAATCTGGTGGTGGCAGTCAATGATACTTATGACTCCATGGGGGCAGCGCAGGCCCGGCTGGTCGCAGGCTGTTTTGACGGGGTGTCGTCTCAGCCTGTTTCACCGGGGAAATCGGTTGCTTTTTGGGAAGATGATGGCGAAGGGCTTCTGGAAAATTTCTACATTCGGATCGACGATCCTTCTGCGTCCGAGGTGATGAGCCGGGAGCTTCTGCGCGGACTTCGGCTTCAGATGTTCTGGGACGGGGCCTCGCAGCCGAGCGTGGATGTGCCGCTTGGTGATTTCTTCTGCAACCCGTTTTATTTTCGTTCGTTTTCTTCCATGCCACTGGGGCAGGAGAACGGCACATTCATTTGTCGTTTTCCGATGCCGTACAAAAAGGGTGCGCGTTGTGTATTAACCAATACATCCAAGTTTCCGGTTTCGGTTTCAATGGCCGCCCAGGGGGGCCGTGACAGTTCCGGCGGGTTGACTCGCAAGTTTCACGCGGTTTGGCGGGCGCAGAATATCTCCGGCATTCCTTTTAAGATGATGCAAGCAACAGGAGGCGGTCACTATGTCGGATGTTTCCTCTCCGCGATCGGGCAGGACGGATCGTGGACAATCTTGGAGGGCGATGAGTATTTGCGGCCTGATCCCAAAACGCAACCTCCTCAACTTGGCACAGGTCTGGAAGATTATTTTAACGGAGCGTATTATTATACGAGTCTTTTTGACCTCCCGTTCCATGGCCTGATCGAAAAAGGAGCCATGCGAACGGATCAGTACCGCTTCCATATGCTGGAAGCTGTGCCGTTTGATAAATCGTTCGAAGCCGGAATTGAATTCGGCGACCAGAATCGCGCCAAAGGCTACATGTCGAGTGTGATGTATTGGTATGCCGAAAAGGCGACTCCAGCGCCATTGCCCTCTTCCCAGTCGCATCTCTTGAAACGCCCCGGTGATCGCTTTGAG
>JAUXCB010000027.1 GCA_030619095.1 Verrucomicrobiota bacterium
AGGATCCTAGCGTCCAAAGTGGCCCTGTCATACGGCAGCTGCGGGGGCGAATATTTGTAGTATGACTACACACGTAGACGCTATGGTGACTCTTAGTCGGACGGGGGTTCGATTCCCCCCACCTCCACCAGTCTTCGTTTAGAAAAGCGCGAGCTTTTCTGAACTTCGCCTTGGCAAGCCATTGCCAAAGCGGAAGACTGCCACGGCGTAGTTTAAAACGAAGTCGGGCTTCGCTCGATGAGCTGCGCCGGGGCAGGCCGAGCATTCCAGAAACATATAATAAGTGAAGAGATAACAATGAGTCAGCCATTTCATTACGTATATATTCTCGTCAGCGAAGCGACAGAAAATCATCACTACACGGGGTTGACGCAAGGTCTCGATGCTCGGCTCAAAGCACATAATGCGGGTCAGGTTGCTCATACAGCAAAATTCAGGCCATGGAAAATAGAGACCGCAATCGCATTCCATTCGAGAGAGAAAGCCGCTGCGTTTGAGAAATATCTCAAATCCCATGCCGGTCGCGCCTTTGCCACAAAGCACTTCTGAGTTTTCCAAGGGTTGGAAATTTAGCGCGAAGCGCTTTGGATTGCGGCGATTGAATCGCCGCTTTAAAAAGCGGTGATACGGCTTCCGCCTTTATCACCGCACTCCAAAGTGATTCATTGAATCACGAGGCTTCCGTTGGCGTTGAACTCCCAGCAGTCGCCGCAGGCGACTTCCCAGAGGTGTCCGTCGGGATCGGAAAAGTATCCGCTGTACCCGCCCCAGAAAGCGTCCTGTGCCGGTTTGACGATCTTTCCGCCTGCGGTTTCCGCTTGTTTGAGTACCAGATCGACCTCTTCTTTGGTTCTGGTGTTGTGGGCAAGGGTAATGCCGGTGAAGGGGGACGGCTCACTCGGAGAGTTCGCCCCACCTTTCGGGTCGGAATTTTCCGGTAGGGCTACGCCTCTCGAAGACCCTCGATTTTTCGGGGCGACGGAGCCGTAAACATCTTCGGCCAGTTTATCGTTCGGATAGAGTGCCAGGCAGGTTCCGGAGGTTTTGAAAAAAACAATCGCGGCATCGTCTTCTGTCACCGAGGTGGGAAGGCCCAGTCCGTCGCGGTAAAACCGATCGCCCGCGCCATATCCGCCACACCCAAAGTAATAATGCTGATTCGAGGTTCCATTTTTTTTTAGACCTTTCGAATCAGCGTTCGGGCGCGGAGTGTCCGAGTTGCTGACTTTGCTGGTTGGAGTTTTTCATCTATTTAGAAGGTATGTGCGCAGTAGTCGTTCCGAGCGCATCACATGCAAAATCAACACAGGGTCTTTTTCTGTCCTATAGAATATTCGGCACGGCGGGACAACCATTTCGCGATAAGGAGTGCGCGGGAGTTCGGCAGGACGTTTTCCTGAGTTTGGATAGATTTCCAACCGGTCGACCCGGGCAAAAATTTTCTGGATGATTTTCGATGCTGCGATTGGATCATCTAGTGCAATGTAGTCAGCAATTTCATCTAAATCCAGCAAGGCCGGTTCTGTCCAGATCAGCTGAGCCACTTCTGCATCTTCCGTTTAGCTTCGTTTTGTGTATAGGTTCGTTTTTCGAGAACGGCGCGTTCGCTGCGGGCAATGCCTTCGAGAATTTGCATCCTGTTTTGTGTGAATTCAAACGAATCAACATCGACCAGATAGGCTGACGGCTTGCCGTGTTCTGTAATCAAAACCGGTTCTCCTGAGCTGTGGAGATCGGAAAGAATACGGGTTGCCTGTCTTTTAAGCGTGGTTACAAGTTCTGTTTTCATGATCAAAATGATACTTTATCGGCAATCATTTTATTTCTGTTTTCAACGTCCCGGGCGACCCCTTTTCCTTCTGCTCCGCGATCACTGGTTGCGACTAAAGTTTCCAACGCCATTGGAAAACTTCTCTCAAAATGTTCCAAGGGTTGGGAAAGTGGCGGGTCATTTTTTAAGCATTGGAAATGTGGAAGAGGCTTCCAGCCTCTTTAAAGCGGCAAGGATGCCGCTTCCACTATTTGTTTTCCAAACCTTGGAATCTCCGTCGCTCTTTGAGCTATGGAGGTCAAGAAATGTTCAATACTCAATATCCATGTGCAATTTTCAAGGAGATCCGAGCGGGGCTCAGAGCACGGGCGACATGAGGGAGGCGAGGTTTTCGAGGAGGCGGCGGGCGGCGGGGCGCCGCTGCCATTCGTTGAGTATGATTTCGTTGCTGAGATTGATCTCTTCGTGGATGATGTTTTTCATGGAGTCGGCAAAGGCTTCGCTGTAGACGGCGACGGAGCTTTCATAATTTAAGTTGAGGCTGCGCTCGTCGATATTAGCGGTTCCAACCAGTGAAAATTCCCCATCAATAATGAGGGCTTTGGCGTGCATGAAGGGCGGGCGGCGTTCGAAGATTTTTACACCGGCGAGCAGGAGCTCTTCGTAGAGCGCACGGCTGGCCAGCCCGGTATAAAAGTGGTTGTTTTTTTGAGGGACGATGAGGCGAACATCGAGTCCACGGAGCGCGGCGGATTGGAGGGCGCGCAAAACGTCGGCGGGCGGAACGAAGTAGGGGGTGACGGCGAGGATCTGTTTTTTTGCTAGGGTGATGCTGGTGAAAAAGGTTTCGATGGCGACATCCTTTTCGGTGGAGGGGCCGCTGTTGATGAGGCGGGCGGTACTATTTCCGGTCGGGTCGATGTGCGGAAAATGGTTTTCGGAAAGGAGCGTTTCGGGATCTTCTTGTGTGATGAAGTACCAGTCACGCAGGAAGGAATACTGGAGTTCCTGAACGAGGGGGCCTTCCGCCATAAAGTGGTAGTCGCGGAGCGGGCCTTTTTTATGGGCGGAGGTGTTGTTGCGTTGAAGGTTGATGCCGCCGAAAAAGGCGCGGGTACCATCAATGATCAGAGCCTTTCGGTGGTTGCGTAAATTAATCTGGAACTGTCGTTTGAGGAAGTTGGCTTGTGTCCAGCCAGCGATCTGGATGTTGGGAAGCCGGTTGTATTTCCGGAAGAGGCCGCGCAGGTGGGCGGCCGTGGAGCCGAAGCGGTCGTAGAGCAGGCGGATTTCGACACCGTCGCCCGCTTTGGCGGCGAGCGCCTTCAGGAATTCTCGCCCGGTGGCGTCGTTGCCGATGATGAAACTTTGTAGATGAATATGCGTTTTGGCATTGCGGATGGCGTTGAGCATTTCCGGATAGGCTTCGTCGCCGGTGATGAGCGGAGTGAGGCGGTTGCCGGCGAGCGCGGGATGGTCGGGAAGCAGGGCATCGAGTGCGCGGTTAAACTCTCGTTGGAAGTCATTGGTGCCCGGCGTACCGCTGAGGTGGTGCCAGTAGGCGCGCGGCGCGGTTTTCTTCGTCCCTTCGCGGGTGCGAAGGAGATGCTCTTCAGTCAGAAATTTTTTAAAGCCGCGGTCGGCTACGCGGTCGACGCCGAAGGTGAGATAGAACAGTGCACCGAAAAATGGAAAGGACCAGGTGAGAAAAATCCAGAGGATGGTGGAGGTGGCGTTGCGCCGCCGCCGGAGGCAGTGGAGGGTGATGAGGATAAATGAGATCAGATGAAGCGTGGTGCCGAGCGCCAGAATGAGAGGGTGATTCATCATGAAGAGACTATGCCCCCGGATGGATTAATCAGAAAGGGAAATTTTCCGGGTCTAGGCCCGTGCGCTTTGAACAGGATTATTTTGGTTTCTGTTGAGTGTAGACGCGGTGTCCTCACCGCGTTTCGCGCAGGAATGGGAATGCGGTGGGAACACCGCATCTACATTTTTCATATCTATCCAGACCGGAACCTCTGCCGCGATGGTGTAGGTGTCGCCGTTGAGCATGAAGTTTTCGACCACGCCGTATCGTTGATAGTTGGTTTTTGCAGCGCCTGGAAGGCGGGTCAGTTTGCCAGTGCGCTTCGGATGGCTGCGGTGTAAAGGTCGGGTTCGAGCAGGAAGGAATCGTGACCTTTATCGGAGTGGATGGCCAGGTAGTCGCAGGGCACGCTATTTTTCTGGAGTTGTGTATAGATTTCCTGCTGTTCGTCTGGATAAAAGCAGACGTCGTTGTCGATGGAGATGACGAGGTGTTTCTGGTGGCGGCAGCGGCTCAGCAGTTCGGTATAATCTTTCGCCCCCGAATCGATGAGGATGTCGTAGTCGGACCATGCGGCGATCAGCTGAATATAGCTGTTGGCATCGAACCGGTTCACAAGCTTGCGCCCCTGGTGCAGAAAAAAGGATTCCAGCGGCGTCCGGATTTTATACCAGGAGAATTCATCGTGTTCCTGTTCAAAGCGGTTCTGTGCTCGTTCCTCAATGACGTGGAGTGAGATGAAGGTTTTGTGGGAAATCATTCGGGCCAGCGCAAGGCCGCGGCGGGGCGGTTCGCCATCGTAGTAGTCGCCGTCCTTAAAATTCGGGTCGTTTTCGATGGCCAGGATTTGTTCGAGATTGTGCGCGCGCGAAAGGGTGCTGGCTCGCAGACCGCAGGCGATAGGTAGAACATTGACAACCCGCTGCGGATGGCGGGTCGCAAAGTTTAGGCAGAGGATCCCTCCAAGTGAGGAGCCAATGACCCCGTGCAGTTTTTTGATGCCGAGATGGTCGAGCAGGGGGATTTGTGAGTCGACAATGTCGCTGAAGCGAATGTGCGGGAAATGGCTTCCGTAGGGTTTGCCGCTTTGGGGGTTGATGGACGAGGGGCCGGTTGAACCGTAGCAACCGCCGAGGTAGTTTGCGCAGATGACAAAAAACCGGTCGGTGTCGACCGCTTTGCCGGATCCTACAAATTCATCCCACCATCCAGTTTGGCAGGCGGTGTTCCAATGGGTGCCAACGGTGGGCACCTCGGGGGTGAAGCCGGCAACATGGTGCGATCCGGTCAGGGCGTGGAAGATGAGAATGGCGTTGTCACCTTCCTCGTTGAGCTCGCCATGCGTTTCATAGGCGAGTGTAATCGGGCCAAGGGTTTCGCCGCAGACCAGTTCCAACTCTTGGTATTCAAAAAATTTGGTTTGGATATTCATAAGAATTGAACCGCAGAATATCGAACAAGGAATGTCGAATGAAGAAGTAAATGAACCTTCGTGATTCTGAGTTCCTTGTTCGATATTTATATAAGTGCCTGTTTGATGTCGTCGATCAGCTCGTCGATATGCTCGATGCCGACGGAGAGGCGGACGAGTCCGGGGGTGATTCCGCCGGAGGCCTGTTGTTTTTCATCGAGTTGCGAGTGGGTGGTGGAGGCCGGGTGAATGGCCAGACTTTTCACGTCGCCGACGTTGGCGAGGTGGGAGAAGGTCTCGAGCTTCTCAATAAAATTCCGTCCGGCTTCTTCGCCCCCCTTGAGTTCGAAGACAACCGTGGCACCGAAACCGTTTTTGAGCAGTTTCTTTGCCGTTTCGTGCGACGGGTGGCTGGGGAGTCCTGGGTAGCGGACCCATTCTACTTCGTTTTGTTCTTCGAGGAATTCTGCAACGGCCAGCGCGTTTTCGCTGTGACGCTCCATGCGCAGTCCGAGTGTTTCGACTCCCTGCAGGAACTGCCATGCGTTGTCGGGCGAAATGCAGGCGCCGAGGTTGCGAAGCGGTACGAGGCGCATCCGGAGGATGTAGGCCAGCGGGCGAAGTTCGTCGGGCAGGTCGATGGCGTAGCGGATGCCGTGATAGCTTTCGTCCGGCTCAGAGAGCAGGGGGTGTTTGCCGCTCGCCCAGTCAAATTTTCCGGAATCAACTACGATTCCGCCGATTCCGGTGCCGTGGCCGCCCAGCCATTTGGTGAGCGAGTTCACCACAATGTCGGCACCGTGTTCGAGCGGCTTGAAGAGGTGCGGCGTCGTGAATGTCGCGTCCACAATCAACGGCAGGCCGTTGGCGTGGGCAATTTCAGAAATCGCATCAATGTCGGAGACGTCGAGCGATGGATTGCCAATGGTTTCGGTGTAGAGCGCTTTGGTTTTCTCCGTGATGGCGGCGGCAAAGTTCTGCGGGTCGGACGGATCGACAAATTTCACGGTGATCCCGAACCGGGGCAGGATGTTGTTGAACTGTGTGTAGGTTCCTCCGTAGAGGTTGCTCGACGCGACAATCTCATCACCCGCTTGAGCGAGGTTGATGATGCTATAGAAGATGGCGGCGGTTCCCGAGGCGAGACCCAGGGCGGCGGCGCCTCCTTCGAGCGCGGCGACGCGCTGTTCGAGTACGTCGGTGGTCGGGTTCATCAAACGCGTGTAGATGTTGCCGAGTTCCTTCAGTCCGAAAAGGTTGGCGGCATGCTCGGTGTCTTTAAAGACGTATGCGCTGGTCCGGTAAATCGGAACGGCGCAGCTGCCTGTGGTCGGCTCCGGCGTGTAGCCCGCGTGAAGTGCCAGTGTTTCTGCTTTTTTGCTCATGATATTCCTCTCATTTTTTTAACAAAGGTGTTAAGAGAGGGCATGCGCTCGCGCTGGAGGTGTTCCAACTTTCCCCGTCGGGGCGCATTGCCGTTCCGACTTTCGGATCCGGACTTTGGCACCTTTGTTGTCAGGTTGCCGGGCACGCTCGCACGCACCTCTCTTAATGCTTGGTGAGCAACATACCTGTTTTTTTAGGGCTGTCAACTCCTCTTTTATAAAATATTATTAAAAGCATAATCATTTATGCTTTTATACACAACCCACGGAAGGAGAGACGATAAACACCGCTTCGAACTTGCCAACAAAGGGCGGCTTCCGTACTCTCTGCCAATATGAAAAACCAACGAAACTTTCTTTTTTTAGTCGGCTTGATGGCTGGGTCCATCTTTTTTTCCCTGACCGCATATTCTGAGTCGGATGCAGCGGTAAAAAGCCGTCAGGGAAATTACACCTATCTAAACCCATTTTCCCACAAACCGGCTACGGAAGAGGCCCACTGGGAAACCATCCAGGCGCTTTTGGATAAAGGAAAAATCAGAGCCGGACGCAACCAGTTGGAAATTTTTGTCAAACGTTGGCCCATGAGCAAAGATGCGCCGCGTGCCCAGAAGGCGGTTGGTGATTTATATAAGCTACAGGGGCGGAATAAGAAGGCGTTTGATGCCTATAAGAAGTTGATTCAGAACTATTCTAGCGACCTTCAGCACTACGATGTGATTCTTGAAAGCCAGTTGGCAATTGCTGAAGCGGAACAGGAACGCGTCCGGTTGCCCTGGCTCTTTGGCGGCTACACCGCACCCGAACGGGCGGTTCCTTATTTCGAATCCATCATCCGCAACGCTCCGCAATGGGAGCGCGCACCGGAGTTGCAGCACCGGGTTGGTGAGACGTATCAGAAGAATAAGGACTATGACTCTGCAATTGCGGCTTACACCACGGTGGAATACCGCTATGCCGACAGTGCGGTGGCCGAAAAATCGGCGTTCGCAAAAATTGAGTGCTTACGGGAACAGGTTCGGTCTATCCCGTACAACCTGGAAATTCGTGATCAGGCCGCGCTTGCTACCCGCCAGTTTAAGCTGATTTATCCGGACTCTGAATCTCTTCCCGAGGTGGAGGCTTTTGAGCAGGCTCTCCTGAACGTCACAGCCCGCGCAGCGTATGAAATCGCAGATTTCTACGAGCGTGTACCCAAACCGCCCCAGAACGATGCCGCGAGAATCTACTATGAAAAAGTGATCGAGCAGTATGGCAGCACCGAATATGCCGAGCTTGCCGCCTCGCGCCTGCGCGTTCTTTTCCCCGGTAGCGTCGCCGCCGACGGGTCGCTGGTGCGAGCGGAAATTGCCCCGGCACCCAGCGGAACGGCCTCTCCCGAGGGGCTGGTTCCTGTTCAGGTGGACACCAACGCTCCGACCCAGCCTCTGCCTGAGCGCTTGTCTGATGATCCCAATGCCATCGAGCTGACAGCGGATCGGATGGAGTATGTGGGCGACGTGCTCATTGCGGATGGGAATGTGGCCTTCCAGCAGGAGGGAGCCAGCCTGCGAGCCCAGCACCTGACCATAAATCAGAAAACCGGGGAACTCTATGCGAGCGGCAATGTCGTGATGCTACGCGAAGACACCCTCTGGGAGGGGCAGGAACTCAACTACAACTACCAGACGCGTGAGGGAACATTCGGTGAATCCTCCATATACTTTGAACCCACCTATATCACGGCAGAGGATACCGAGCGGATTTCCGCTGATGAATTTGTAATGTACAACGCGCGGATCACCACGTGCGAAGGCGATGATCCCATCATTTATGCCAAGGCCAAAGAGATCCGGATTCTCGATGAAGACAAAGAGAGCGGAACGTTTATTGTGGCGAAGAAAGTGACCTTTTATATCGCGGGTGTCCCGGTATTCTATACACCGGTCTGGAAACGTCATCTCGGCTACCGCATGTTCACCTATAGTCTCGGATACGGCAACAAGGTCGGAGCCTTCTTCCTGGGCCGCATGGCACTGCGCCCGACCGATTGGCTCAATACCAGTACCCACCTCGATTATTATACCGCCCGAGGGGTTGGGCTGGGTCAGGACTTCTTCTGGGAATTCAAGCAAGAACACGAAGTCGAAACCACGAATGGAACCCAAACCGTGCAGACGACCAACGGCGTGGGCGCGATTGAAACCTATTACATTAACGACAGCAACCCCTACGAGCGAACCGACAATGCCGCCGAGGAATCTCTGGTGGATTCAACCCGCTACCGTGTCAAGATCGATCATCACTACGACATCAACGATGAAACTTATTTTGTCACCAAGATTAACTATCTAAGCGACCCCTATATCCTTGAGGATTTTTTCCGCGAGGAATTCCGTCGGAATGCCAACCCGGAAAACTACGCTGTCGTTCAGCACGCAACCGACGAATACGCGGCGAGCCTGCGGGTGGACAAGCGCCTCAACGATTTCTACACCACCGTAGATCGGATTCCTGAACTCGGGTTCGACTGGTACCGCTCGCAGATCAACGATTCCGCATACTATTTCGAGAGCGAGAGTACGGCGGGATTCCTTGAAATGCTCAGCGGAGATCTTGACCGGATTCCGAAAGGAACCAACGACACCAGTACGGTCTTGACCAACTCTGCGCTCGGAACCAACGTTCAGGACTACAGCAGCTTCCGGCTCGATTCCTACAACCGAATCTATATGCCGTTCCGTGTGAATGACTTCTATAACATCATTCCGCGCGTCGCCTATCGTGGAACCTGGTACGGCGAAACCGCCACCGGGTCTGGAGAGCTCCGCCACATCTTCGAGTTGGGCACACTCGCCTCCACAAAATCCTATAAAACACTCACTGAAAACAGCGGGTTCTACGGCGAAGGCCTGCGCCACATTGTCGAGCCCTATGCCGACTACAACTTCCGGCGCACCAGCATTGATCCGCTCGAGATCTATCAGTTCGATGCCATCGATGAACTCGACGATGAAAACCGCATTCGCTTCGGAGTGCGCAACCTGTTGCAAACCCGCGCCGGAACCAACCGGATTTCCAATGTGGTCGATGCAGATGTGTTTACCAGCTTCCGGCTCGACCCGCAGGGCGACGAGACCTATTTCGGTGCCCTCGAAGCCGACTTGGAACTTCGCCTGACCGATAAATTCAGCCTCTCGTCTGATCTCGAATTCGACTGGTACGAAAACGAGTTCAGGGATTTCAATGTCCGCGCCCGTTACCGCACCGAAGACCTGAGCGAATATGCATTGTCGTTCCGCCACCGTAACGAAGTGCGTTCGTTGTGGACCCCCTCCCTGCGGCTCTTCCCCGACGCTGACTGGTCATATATTCTTTACGCCCAGTACGACTCAATGCACAGAGAATGGCAGGAACGCACCCTGATTGTGCAGCGCAAGTTCGACTGTGTCAGCGTGGGCGTCGGCCTGGAAATCGATGAGGATGCCGAAGCCACCTTCTGGTTCCAGTTCTGGCTGAACGCCTATCCGACCTCCTCATTCGGTCTCGGCGGAGGAGGCAATCAGCGCCGGTAGGCGCGTCGTTCAAAACGCTCCACGCGAAAGCGGGATTTTCCAGGGTTTGGAACATCCCGCTTTCTTTTTTCCAATGGTTGGAAAGCTTAAACCTATATTCGGCAGTTGGCAAGTTTGACGCAGATGCGCGGTCGAGATGTGCAGGCGTAGAAATCTACTCCAAACATCTCGAAACAAAGCAGATGCGTCAAAATCGCCAACCCGTAT
>JAUXCB010000160.1 GCA_030619095.1 Verrucomicrobiota bacterium
CGCATGGGGACAGACGGCAAGACAGAGTCCGCATCCGATGCAGGCGTCTTCATCCAGTTTCAGGGTGGCTACATTTTTCAGATGTTTCATGAGATATTTCCTGTTTTAAACCAGAATGAAAAAGTACCACGGATGGCAGAGCCGTCCCACGGATGAAGAGGGCTGTTCTGATCCTGATCTGTGGGACGGCGCTGCCATCCGTGGGGATAATTTGCGGGTTGAAAAGAGCTCATTGCAAGCCCCCTAAGATAATCAGAACCGTGCCGGCGATGGCCGCGATCAGTTGGAGCGGAATGGCGATTTTCATCTCTTTTTTCACGCCGGAGACGGAGGTGTAGGTGGAGGTTCCGGTAAAGTTGAGTGCCATGAAGGAAACCACAGCGATCAGCATCAAGCCCCAGCCACCTTCGACAAGATTCGAAGGGCCCATGAGGCCCGCCGTACCCAGCAGGGCCCAGAGCGCGAGAGCCATCCATAATCCTTTAAGAGAAAAGGCGCGCCCCGGAATCCACGGCAGAAGCAGGGGAACCAGAGCCCCGCCAGTGAGCCAGCCAGTAAAGATCAGTCCGAATGCGCGCGGGGCGGCGGCTAAATTGTAGCCGTCGCGCGAAAAGCCGCCGAGCAGGGCAATGGCAATGGCGAGGCCGAGCGCCTGTTTAAACCAGATCACCAGTTCCACAGGAATCACTGCGATGCGGTCACGCAAGGTGAATTGGACGCGGCGCATGTCCGGTGTGGTTTTGAAATTGGACTCGATGAATTCCGGCAGATCTTCGGCGCGGACGGGGCCGTAGAGAACGCTGAAGCCGGACTGCCTGGCTACTTCGGACGCGGAGATGCCCGGCGCGCCCAGTTGCGGTACAATCAGTTTGCGGTGCGAGACAATCTGATCGAGATTTGTTTTTTTGACGCGGTTGACAATTTCTTCGGTACCGAAGGTGCCTTTGCCGGCCGCGCACCAGACGTTGACACCTTGGGTGTCGAGCACCATCACCCAGCCGTCTGTTCCGCCGAGCGCGCCGCGCAGATAGTCAAAAGAGAGCTTGTAGTTGGCGGTGACGAAGACCGGCGAGTCGGGCGTCGGGTTGCCGATGGCGTAGAGACCGGGGGGGACGGTATAATTATGGCGTCCAATAGAAAAACGGACTTTCAGCGCGCCTAACTCATCCCGGAAGGTGAGGCGGGTTCCAATGGTTGGAACTTTTCCGGCCGGTGTTTCGATATCGCCGATCATCCATGGCTCGCGCTTCGGGGCGCAGCTTTTTTTACAACAACAGTCGCTCATAGTGTTTTTTCATTAAACCAATGTGTGGTGCGGTTGGCGAGCCCAACCAATGCGAGCATAACGGGGACTTCCACGAGAACGCCGACAATGGTGACCAAGGCAACCGGCGAGGTGGTTCCGAAGAGGGCAATGGCAACCGCGACGGCTAACTCAAAAAAGTTGGAGGCACCGATCATGCTGGCCGGAGCGGCTACATCATGCGGCAGTTTAAGCGCTCTGGCGGCGAGGTAGGCGATGAAGAAGATCAGCACGGTCTGGAGGATCAGCGGCACGGCGATCAGGCCAATATGAATCGGATTGTTCAAAATGGTTTCGCCCTGAAACGAGAAGATGATCACCAGCGTCAGCAGGAGTCCGGCAATGGTGGTATTGCTGAATTTCGGCAGGAAGACATTTTCAAAATAGTCTGCGCCTTTGGTTTTCAGCATATGGGCTCGAGTGAGTACGCCACCGGTGAGAGGAATCACCACAAAGAGCACCACGGAGAGGAAGAGAGTGTCCCATGGAACGTGAATGTTGCTGATGCCCAGCAGGAGTTTCACAATGGGGACGAAGGCTACAAGAATGATGAGGTCGTTGGTGGCGACCTGTACGACGGTGTAGGCCGGATTCCCTTTGGTCAGGTGGCTCCAGACAAAAACCATCGCCGTGCAGGGGGCGGCACCCAGCAGAACCGCTCCGGCGAGGTAGTCCTTTGCCAGATCCGCCGGAATGAGGTTTTTGAAGATGACGTAGAAAAAGAGCCACGCAATCCCGAACATGGTGAAGGGTTTAATCAACCAGTTGGTGACCCATGTAACAAATAGTCCTTTGGGGTTTTTTCCAACATACTTCACACTCTTGAAATCGACCTTCATCATCATGGGATAGATCATCAGCCAGATCAGAATGGCCACCGGAATTGAAACATTGGCATATTCCAGTTTTCCGAGGAACTCGGGGATGGCTGGCAGGAATTTTCCAATGAGAATGCCCGCAGCCATACAGAAGGCGACCCAGACGGTGAGGTATTTTTCAAAAAAGCTGATTCCGGTGTTTTTGCTCATAGGTTTTCTTTCGGCTAGGATGATTTAAAAGGGAATCCTGACCACGGATGGCAGAGCCGTCCCACAGATAGGCGTCTAAATAGAAAGCGTCTTGATTTGAACCTCTTTCTTTCCGAAGTTTGCCGCGATTCCCCACGAAATATTTAAGCATTTCATAAAGGATAGTCCGCGGCTGATATTGAAGCGATTATTGTCAAACAGTGCGGTGAAAACCAACAGGAGTTGGTTTTCAACCAAAATGCAATCGAAGGGTGTCTCCCCCATAACCTGGTTATGAAATCTGGAAGTTCCTTTAGGGGAAGAAACAAACCTCAATCCTTGTTTTTGCAGCCCGAATAGGATCAGTTTTCCGAGCACTTCAGTTCCGTATCCGGTTCCGTGAGACTCGTATAGCTTGTTCAAAACCTCTCGAACCCTGAGTCCTGTGTCGCGAACAGGCCCGCTGATGTGGTCATTCCAGTACCCCCAGTCCTCTGTTCGTTTTCCAGTCGATGGGTCATAGATAATGCGCTCGATGTGAACACGATCCAGTCCCATGTTCACCAGAAGACCCAGTTTGTCGTTTCGCCGTTTGAGATAATTAAAGATTTGAACCTGTTCGGGTTCGCGAAGGTACCGAGGCACAGATTTTAGCTCGATGGTTATTTTGTCCCATACAACCAGATCGGGGTGAAGTGTATGTGCGATCTCAGCATCAAACAGTAGCGGGTGAGGAGCTTTATTTGTATATGGGATGTTTTGTTGCTCAAGCCAGATTATCATTGCTTTGTGATAGAATTCCTCATGATGACCGAGGCCTATCTCGTTTTGCACCTCAAATAACCCGCCCCGAAGCAATGCGGTTTCTTTTTCATAAATCATGCTCTGTCTCCCTATTCATCCGTGGGACGGCCTTGCCATCCGTGGTCAAATATTTATTGGTTCTATGACGGGTTTTCTTCGAGATTTCCGGGGAGCTGTTCGACGAAGGCTTTGATTTCGTCGCGCACGCGGCGGTAGGCGTCGAGCTGTTCCTCTTCGGTCGCACCTTGATCGGCCAGCTCGCGGGCGAGTTTGGGCGGATCGTCAAAGCCAACGTGCACGATGCGCGCGTTGGCCGGGAAGATTGGGCAGGTTTCATGGGCATGGCCGCAGACGGTGACAACGACATCAAAGTCGATGTCCAGAAGATCCCGGATATTCTCCGATTTCTGGCTGGTAATATCCACGTCAGCCTCAGACATCACTTTGACGGCATTGGGGTTGAGGCCGTGGGTTTCGATGCCGGCGGAGTAGGGCTCGATCACATCACCTTTGAGCGCGTGCGCCCACCCCTCGGCCATCTGGCTGCGGCAGGAGTTTCCGGTGCATAGGAACATGATTTTCAGTTTATTCATTTTGATTTCTTTTTTAGACGGAGGTGTAGACCATGTACAATCCGGCAAGCAGAACGAGTACGCCGCAGATTTTTCGAAGGCGCATGGCACCTTTGGAATTCTCGTTCCAGTTTAGATAGCGCTGAATGGTTTCGGCGGAGGTTCCGGCCAAAACAATCACGGCGCAGTGACCAATGCCGTACAGAAGAATCAGGGACCCGGCGAACATCGGGGCTTCGGCGCTTAGTTTAAATGTGACGGCCAGAATGGGAGCCATAAAGGCGAAGGTGCAGGGGCCGAGGGCGATCCCGAAAATCAGACCGGTCAGCAGAGCCGTCAGAAATC
The DNA here is from genome assembly GCA_030619095.1 of Verrucomicrobiota bacterium. GTDB lineage: Bacteria > Verrucomicrobiota > Kiritimatiellia > Kiritimatiellales > Tichowtungiaceae > Tichowtungia. The sequence goes on from JAUXCB010000160.1 coordinate 4,032, forward strand.
CGTTCCGTACCGGGGTTTTCTGCTCCGGTTTTTTCCACGGGCTGGGAATGACCCCCATCAACTGGAGTCCCATCACAAAAAATATGAGCGCGGCGATCCAGCTTCCGTACTGCCCGATGTCGCCGAGGATGCGTCCGGCGGTCGCAGTGATCAACCCGATGATCGCAATACTCAGCAGAATACCGATGGCAAACAGGAGTGCGGTGTTGAATGCGCGGCGGGTGGTGGTTGGCCCCTGTTCGTCGATGAGCCCAACAATCAGGGGAATCGCCGCCAGATGACAGGGGCTTAGCAATACACTCAGGATGCCCCAGACAAACGACGCACTCAGTGCGATGCCCGCAGAGCCTTCAATGGCGTGAGTAAGTTGTGTGAATAGTTCGGTCATGATTTTTTCCAACGAATGACAAAAAGCAACGAATGAGAAATTAAGGGGTAAGATGATAG
>JAUXCB010000193.1 GCA_030619095.1 Verrucomicrobiota bacterium
CCTTCGGGTTTGCTATCTTGTGCCCTCGCTTTTTAAGTGGCCCCATCGTTCAGCGGTTAGGACTCCAGGTTTTCATCCTGGCAACACGGGTTCGATTCCCGTTGGGGTCACCACATCCCCCTCTGCAGATAGAGAGTGTGCAGAAACATAAATCCTTTTGCCCGCACCCTCCGGGTGACATTCCCCGACGGACTTGATACGCTCCTTGCCCATGAAAAAGTTGATTTTTGTCTGCACTGGAAATACCTGCCGGAGCCCGATGGCCGAAGGGCTGTTGCGCAACCTGCTCGGAGCCGATAGCGGGTGGGAAATTACCTCCGCTGGGGTGTGTGCGGCGACCGGCTGGCCGGCAAGTTTCAACGCAATCAAAGCCATGCGTGAAAAGGAAATCGACATCTCCGGCCTCACATCCCGTGCGCTGACATCCGACCTGATTAAAGAGGCCGACCTTCTGATCACGATGACCCATGGGCACAAGCAGGCCATTCTTGCCACAGCCCCGGAAAGCGAGGGCAAAGTTTTCTTGCTAAAATCATTCGGTATCGCAAAATGCGCGGCTGATATTTCCGACCCGGTCGGCGCACCGCTGGATGTCTACCGTCGCGTACGCGACGAGATGGATGCCGCCCTGCCCGATCTGATTTTAACGATGCTGGAAAAGAAGGATTAAACCATGAAAATCGCAATGGGCGCCGACCACGGCGGAGTTGAACTTAAAGCAGAATTTATTGAAACCCTGAAGTCCAAAGGCATTGAGGTGGAAGACTGCGGAACGAATAGCGCAGACTCCTGCGACTACCCCGACTACGCCGCCGAAGTGGCCCGCCGCGTTTCACAGGCCGAAGCCGATCAGGGCATTCTGATCTGCAACACCGGCATCGGCATGAGCATTACCGCCAATAAATTCCCGCGCGTTCGCGCTGCGGTCTGTTGCACCCCGGAAATGGCGGAGCTCACCCGTATCCACAACGCATCCAACGTGCTCTGCCTCGGCGCGGACAACACCGACAAAGCGACCGCCCTGAAAATCCTCGAAGCCTGGCTGGCCAATGAGCCGGATATGGAAGGTCGCCACGGTCGGCGTGTCAATAAAATCAAAGCCTACGGCAAAAGTACCAGCGATGCCATTGCCGTCTATGAAACCGATCCGGAGATCTATAAAATCCTTCGGGATGAAAATATCCGCCAGAAAAACAATATCGAACTGATCGCCTCCGAAAACATCGTCAGCCAGGCCGTGCGCGAAGTACAGGGGTCCCGCCTGACCAACAAATATGCGGAGGGATACCCCGGAAAACGCTGGTACAACGGCTGTGAATGCGTTGACGAAGCGGAGCAACTGGCCATCGACCGCGCCAAAGAACTCTTCGGTGCGGAGCATGTCAACGTGCAACCGCACAGCGGATCCGGCGCCAACATGGCTGTCTACTATTCTGTGCTCGAACCCGGCGATACCATTCTGGCTATGAGCCTCGCCGAGGGGGGGCATCTTACACACGGCCACCCGATGAACTTTTCAGGACGTTTCTTCAACATCGTCCCCTACGGAGTCTGCACCGACACGGAGCAGATTGATTATGATGCCATCCAAAAGCTGGCGGAAGAGCATAAGCCACGGATGCTCGCCGCCGGAGCGAGCGCCTACTCGCGCATCATCGATTTCAAACGCTTGCGCAAAATTGCGGATTCGGTGGGTGCCTACCTGACGGTCGATATGGCCCATATTGCCGGTCTGGTCGCCGCAGGCTGTCACCCCAGCCCGGTTCCGCACGCTGATTTTGTAACCACCACCACCCATAAAACCCTGCGCGGCCCGCGCGGAGGCATGGTGCTTTGTAAGGAGCAATTCGCTGCCGATCTCGATCGTCAGGTCTTTCCCGGCATTCAGGGCGGACCGCTCATGCATGTGATCGCCGCCAAAGCCGTCGCCTTCGGCGAGGCCCTCACGCCTGAATTCAAAACCTATCAACAGCAAGTGGTGAAGAATGCCGCCGCGCTGGCCGCTGCGCTGCAGGCCAACGGATTCCGGCTGGTCGCAGATGGAACCGATAATCATCTGATTTTGGTGGATGTTGGCGCGAGCGGGTTCACCGGCAAGGATGTTGCCAACGCACTGGATAAAGCCTCCGTCACCGCCAATAAAAACGGGATTCCCTTTGATAAGAAAAGCCCGTTTGTCACGTCGGGTGTTCGTCTGGGAACCCCGGCGGTCACGACACGCGGCATGAAAGAAGCGGATATGAAAACGGTCGCGGACTTCATTAAAGCGGTGACGAACAGCCTGGACGACGAGCAAAAACTGGCCGAGATTCGCAAAGAGGTCATTGCCTTCTCTAGCCGCTTTCCGTTGCCATAAGACCCCTCGCAGGGTGGATCGTGGATTAGCGAACCGGGAATTTATAAATGGTTTGCGACGTGAAGGTTTTGCCGGGGCGCAGGATCGTGTTGGGGAACTGCGGCTGGTTGGGGCTGTCGGGGTAGTGCTGGGTTTCGAGGCAGAACCCGCTGCGGCGGGCATACATGCACCCGCCTTTTCCCTTCAGGGTTCCGTCCAGGAAGTTGCCGGCATAAAGTTGCACGCCCGGCTCAGTGGTCCACACCTCCAGAATCCGCCCGCTGGCTGGATCCTCGGCACGGGCGGCAAACGTCAGTTCGCCCTCCTGTTCCTGGTTGAGGCAATAATTATGGTCGTAGCCAGCGGCCAACCGAAGCTGCTTATGATCCGCATCAATCCGCTCGCCGATTGGGTGCGGAGTGCGGAAGTCGAGAGGGGTTCCCTCTACAGAGATCTCTTCGCCCGTTGGGATGGACGTTTCATCGGTTGAGAGGAGGGTGTCGGCATGGATCGTGAGGATCTGCTTTCCATGGGGCCCCGTGTTGTGTCCCGCTAGATTAAAGTAGCTGTGGTTGGTGATGTTAAACGGGGTGGCTTTTGTGCTTTCAGCGGTGTAGTTGATTTTGAGTTCATTGTCCGGGGTGAGTGTATAGGTCATCACGGTTTTCACTTCGCCGGGGAACCCTTCCTCCCCATCCACGCTGATATAGCTCATACGGATTGCATTTTCCGCTTCGATGAGTTTGCTTTTCCAGACCACTTTATCGAATCCTCGCTCTCCGCCATGCAGCGCATTCGGGCCGTTATTTTTCGTCAGGGTATACGTCTGTCCATCGAGTTCAAAAATGCCCGCCTTGATGCGGTTTGCAAAGCGACCGACCGTCGCGCCAAAATAAGGGGTGGCTGTCACATATTCTTCCGCTGTGTCGTGACCGAGCACGATGTCGGCTGGCACGCCGTCCCTGTCCGGCACGTCAATCGAAAGGAGGGTGCCGCCGTGATTCATGATGCGAACCGTAATGCCGTTCGCATTGGTCAGCGTGAATAAGGTCACCTCGTCCCCGAAAATATTTTTTCCAAACGGTCCTTCTTTTATACTCATATCCATTTCTTGCTTATGGGTTGGATTCTATAAAGGTTCCCTGTTGGATCAGGGAGGGATGCACGGGGTCGATGGCGGGAAGCTCCGGAACGACAATCGTGTTGGTGCTGATACCGCTTGGCGGGGCAACGCCCATCGTCGGCTTTTCTATCACGCTAGACTCGGCGGGGGCTTCGGGCAGGGGGCGATCGAGAAGATGGAGCACTAGGAAAAGGATGAACAGCGCGGCCACGCCGTAGCGCGGCTGAGCGAACATCCACCCCATGCTTTTATCGGGAAAATGATGGATGGAGGGGCGCTTGTGAGCGGTGCGAACCG
>JAUXCB010000116.1 GCA_030619095.1 Verrucomicrobiota bacterium
CACCGAAACCGAACGGCTTCTCCAAGACTCCATACCGATTCCGCCAAAGCGTTCCGAGCAGGAAGCCCCCCCTCTTTTCCCAACCGAAATTCTCCCGGAGGTTCGTAAAAATTTTCGCGGGGTCGTCACCATCGCCCTGCCCTCATCCCAGTTGCTGATGAGGGTCCTCGACCTGCCCACCACCGACCCGGATGAAATCACTGGAATGGTCGAGCTGCAAATGGATCAGGTTTCGCCCTTCCCGATCGACCAGCTCACCCTCTCCTACGAACTGCTGGAGGAAAACGAAGGTCATTCCCGGGTGCTGGCGGTGGCCGCACAACGAAAATCAGTGGATGAGCTGGGCGAGCTATTTAAAGAACAGCACGTCTATATCCGCAGCCTGGACGCAACCATTCTGGCTTGGTGGAGCCTGCTGGTGGCCCATCAGGATGTCCCCCATGAAGGCCGAACCATTCTCATCCTGGAAGAACACACCGAATTCTCCATGATTATTGTCGATCACGGCGTGCCCATCTGCTTCCGTTCACTCGAACTCTTCCATCACTTCACCGAAGAAACCGTTCAGCGCGAAATCGCAGAGGAAATACATTACACGCTCCTCTCCCTCGAATCCAAACACGGCCACTGCGAAGAGTGCTCGGTTCAATTCTGGAGCAAATCGGAGATTCCAGAGCCACTGATCGCCCGGCTGAGCGAACAATACTCCGGAAACGTCAGCCAGCACGATCTGGGAGCCATCCCCTCCCTGTCCGAAGGCCTCGCACTGCGCTCCGCCGAACGGGAAGCGCATCACGTGGAACTGGTGCCACGCGAGTGGGTTGAGCTTCAGCACCGCAAACGCTTCCTGCGGGTAGCCACGATTGCCCTGATTACAATACTCAGCATCTGGCTGACCGTCATTAGCATCACCGGAACCCTGTTTGCCTTCCAGAAGGCCTCCTATAACCGCCTCTGCAAAAAAGCTGAAACCTATAGCGGGCCGGCCCGCGAAGCACAGGCCGCGCGAAGAGAAATGGTTTCACTTGAAAAATATGCCGACCGCTCCCGCGCCGCCCTCGAATGCCTGCGGGTCATCACCGAAACCCTTCCGGACACGATGGAGATCACCTCATTCAGCTATACCAAACGAAAAGCCGTTCGCCTGAGCGGCACGGGCGGCGGCTCCGACATCATCTATGACTATTTCCAGCAGCTCGGAGCCTTGGAGATTTTTGACGGGGTTCAAAACTCCAAAGTCAGCGAGAATACCCGCTTCTCGATTACAGCCAATCTTCCCATGCCGGAAACGGAGGATGCGCGATGAAAATTTCTCCACGGGAAACCATTCTAGGCATGCTGACCCTCACGGTGATCCTGTTCGGATTCACCTATTGGATGGCTGGCTCCAAAATCTCTGAACAAAAAGAAATGGCCACCGAAAAGACCCGATTACGGCGACAGATTCAACTGCATAAACGGATTCTCGAAGAGCGGAAAAACTGGATCGGACGGCTCAACGAGCTTCAGTCCACCCTGCCGGTCTACGATCGAAAATATCCAGCCACCGTCGCGCTCCCTAAAGAGATTAAACGCATGGCAGACAAACACCGGCTCAACCTGCCCCTAACCCAGCCCGAAGGCGAACAACAGATCGGCTCGCTCCACGAGCTGAGTGTGCGATGCGACTGGCAAGGGAAAATCGACGCCCTGATTCACTTCCTCTACGACCTCCACTCCAAAGGCATCCGTTTTGATGTCCGGCAAATCAACATCAAACCGATTGCCAAACAGGAGGGACAGCTGAAGGGGTCGATGATCATCAATTGCGCCTATCGCCGGGCCGCAGACAAATAACCATGACGAACCCTCTGCTCTATGCTAGCCTGAATAACTTAAAACCGGAACCTGACTCATGAAAAAACGAATACTAAATGGACTATTGAGTTGTCTGTTGCTGGCCTCGCCCTTTGCGCAGGCTCAAAAGATCCCCGCACCTCAAGCGAAAAAGCAGGCACTCTACTCGCAAAGTTTTTCGGATACACCGCTCGAAATGCTGGTAGACTTTTACAACGAGTGGACCGGTCGCACACTCATCATCCAGGCTGACCTCAAAAAGAAAATCACCCTCAAATTCACCAAACTAACCCAAGAAGAGGCCATGCAGGCCATCGAAACAATCCTCGCAATGAACGGGGTCGCACTGGTGCCCATGGGCGACAAATTCCTAAAAGTCGTCAACATCGCCACCGCCCGGCAAGAAGGCATGCCCATCAAGTCGTTTGACCCCGATGAAGCCTACACCGCCGCCGACCAACTCATGAGCCAGGTCATCCCCCTCCGCTATGTGGTTTATGCCGACGTTCAGGAAATCGTTCAGCAGCTCATCCACGGATACGGAAAAGTGGTCAAAATGGATCGCGTCAACAGCATTCTGGTCACCGATACCTCAGCCAACATTGCCCGCATTGTCGAAGTCATCGCCATGGTGGATCAACCGCTCGAAAAGATCGAGCCACGCATCTATCAGCTCAAACACGCCGAAGCCTCGAGCGTATCCGCCAAACTCAAAGAGCTGGTCGAAGCCGCCAAAACAAAAAAAAGCAGCCAAGCGGTCGTCGCCGCGCCACGCACCATCCCCGGTGTCATTCGCGCGCCCAGAACGAGAACCACCACCTCGGCCGGCGACTCCTTCGCCGACGAAACCCAAATGATTCAGGGAGAAGTCAAATTTGTCTCCGACGAACGAACCAACATCCTCATCATCTTTTCCAAAGCAGCCAACTTTAACTTTTTTGACAACATCATCAAAGTGCTCGACGTGCCGGTCGACCCGGAAGTCGTCGTCGAAGTCGTCAACCTCGAATATGCCGAAGCCAAAGAAATCTCCGGCATTTTGAATGAATTTGTCGGCGCGGCCAAAGAAACAGAGCCGGCCAAAGGTGCCGTGAGCGGAGCGACTGCCACCGGCAACAGCAGAAGCGTGCGGGAAGTCATCGCGGCACGAACCAAACCCGCCGCAACCCGCCCCGTCAGCGCAGCCGCAAAAAACGCCATGGGCCGCCTCTCCGAGGACACCAAAATTCTTTCTGACGAGCGAACCAACTCCCTGCTGCTCATGGGCCGCCGCTCCGATATCGACGCCCTAAAATCCGTCATCGCCACCCTCGATGTCATGCTCGAACAGGTCCTCATCGAAGCCGTCATCCTCAGCATCGGACTAGGTGATGATTTTTCAACTGGCATCCAGTGGGTTTATGACAGCCTCAAGACAGCGGATCCAACCCGGCACCTTGCCAGTTTTAGTGCAGGGAATCTGCCTGGAGTCAGCACAAATTCCCTGGGTGCTCTTGGAAAAAGTGCGCTAAGCTACTATGCGACCTTTCCAGAAATCAATATACAGGCACTGATCAGCGCTACAAAATCAGACAATAATGCCCAAATCCTCTCAACCCCCGTAGTCATGACGACCGACAATACCGAAGCCACCATCACGGTGGCCGAAGAGCGTCCGGTCATCACCTCATCCACTAGTGCAACTTCTGGATATTCGGCCCGCTCCACCTACCAATACAAAACCATCGGAATCAACCTGACCGTCACGCCGCACATCAACCCGGATCGTTTTGTCCTAATGGAAATCAAGCAGTCTGCAGACGATGTCGGCGGCAATGTCACGGTGGACGGAAACGAGGTACCCATTATTTCCAAACGGGAAATCAGCGCCACGGTGGCCGTGCAGGATCGTTCCACCATCGTGCTCGGTGGGCTGATCCGGAAATCAAATACCAAAAGTGCGACAAAAATTCCGATTCTTGGCGACATCCCACTGATCGGCTGGCTCTTCAGCTCACACAAAAAATCGGATGATCGCAGCGAGTTGGTCGTCCTGATCACCCCCTACGTGCTGACCAACCCCGAAGAGGCCGCGCGCGAGGCGGAACGACGCCTCAAATCATCCGATGTCAGCAATACGTACTGGCCGCGCGACTGGTCCGAAAGCCCCCTGCGCAACGATGAGCCGAATAAAAAGATTGATGAAGAACCGAAGGGGTTTTTGAAAAGCATCTTCACCGGCGACGACAACGACGAGAAACCGCAACCCGACCCGAAGAAAAGTGAAGTGACTCACCAGATTGAAGAGTGATGCCTTTCCTTTTCCTGACCCCCTTCCCTAATACATGACCCCTTTCCTCATTTTTATACATAAATGATTTGAGAGGAAGGCCTGTATTGAGTAGGGTTTCGAGTCGCACTGAGCACTCCGCTAGATCCTTTGCCAGGACAACATGCTCCGTGTGCTAATTTTTACCCACAGATTCGGCAGAAGACCCAAAAAAGGTATAAATATGAAAAAACATATATCCTATGTCAGCCTTGCCCTGGGAATGGCTTTCGGACTCTTCTCCGTTGCCGAGGCAAAAAGCGCCCAAGGCGTTGTTCAGGAAATCTGGACCACGATTAAGGGAGGAACCGTCAGCGAGTTGACCGAAAACAAGCGGTACGCGCGCACGTCCAACAAGGTCCGGATTCTCGACGAGTTTGCCGATGCCGACCTCGGCGAGGAATACGGTTCGCGCTATTCAGCCCTGCTCATTCCGCCCAGAACCGGCGACTACACCTTTTGGATCGCAGCCGACGATACCGCCGAACTTTGGCTGAGCACGGATGAGAATCCTTCCAACCTCAGGAAGGTGATATCACTCAACCGGTATTCGGAGGAACGAAAGTGGACCCGGAACGACCAGAAATCTTCTGTGGTCCAGCTCAAAAAAGGCAATCTGTATTTTATCCGTGCCCTCCACAAACAAGGGGGTAGCGGCAACCACTTCTCCGTGGCGTGGCAGGGTCCCGGGTTTGAGCAAAAGGTCATCCGTGCAACATCCCTTGAGATACCGCCACTCGACAAACGCACCCTGGAATTGGGAAAGAAAACCCGTCTGGCTGAACAGCGAACCGCCAAAATACTCAAGACGCTAAAAACCATCTCCCCGAATCGTACGGAGGATTGGGTCGGAAAGCTAAACAAAACCGAGCGGATCCATGCGGCAGAGGCTCTGCTCAAGCTCGGCCAAACCACCAAGAAAAACCCCTCCCCGAAAAATCTGGCCAAAATTAAACCCTATGCCGCGAAAACCAGAAAACTAATGCCATCACCCGAATCACCGGTTTCCGACCCCGTCCTCAAGGCGCTTTTGGTGCTGGAAAACATCTACATCCAAGCCCTTTCCAAAACCAAACTCCAGTCCATGGGCGCCCACCGCACTGCGGCGGTTTTTGGGCAGTTTCCGGCAGGCACAAAACCCATCAACAAGACCGTGACACTCCATTCAAAGGAGGACAAAAGCCGGGGCGAGCTACTCTCCACCGGTCTCTATGCCCTGCCCGGAAAACCCTTCACCATCACGATTCCGCAATGGCTGGTCGGACAAAAAACAATCTTGCAGATCGGCCACCATCTCGATGCCAACAAACATAACAAAGCGTTCGAGTGCATGCCCAAAACCACCCGGAAGATCGTGCTCACCCAGAAAATCACAAAAGCGGTGAATCCCTATGGCGGTGGTGGTATTTCTGGTGTTTCTGGAAATCAA
>JAUXCB010000148.1 GCA_030619095.1 Verrucomicrobiota bacterium
GGGTCGCCCCCCGCACGGGGGGCGCGGATTGAAACGGTTCTGCTGTCATGCAATGGCTCAAGGAAACGGGTCGCCCCCCGCACGGGGGGCGCGGATTGAAACAAAGCAAACACAGAAACAAACTAAGGAGAATTAAAGTCGCCCCCCGCACGGGGGGCGCGGATTGAAACGGCTTCAAACACTATTAGCATTCGGAGATCAACTCTTGCGCTTGAGGCGGGTTTTCGTAAATTTTTGTATTTTTTGCCTCTCCCTGTGGTCGTTGCCGTCGCAATAGCGCCAGCCTCTGCCTTCGGCGGTGTGGCTATGGCACATACACTGATTTTTTAAACATAGAAAACGGCGGATTGCTTTTTCTAAGGGGGAGATCTATAAAAGATCGCTATGAATAACTCTCTTCAATTTTTTTTCCAGAAGTCAAGGGTCGGTAGCGTGCTGACCGTCACGGCGGGGCTCTCTTTTTTCTTCACCTGCATGCTGTTGCCGCTGGTGGGCCCGGTGGGCTCGCGCGCACCGGATTCAGGAAAAAATATGGCGGCCTTTTTGGGGGTGCTGGTGCTGACCTTTCTGCTGGCCGCTCTGGCGACAGGGTCAAAGATGATGCGCCGGAGGGAGGATCAGAGTCCGCTACCAGTTTGGTCGTTCGGGCTATGCGCTGTTTGCGTGCTTCTTTTCGTTTTGCAACTGACGGGCCTGCTGGCGATCTGACCTTGCCGGTCAGAGTTATTGGTTATTCGTTATTGGATATTGGGAGAGATTTGCTTTTGATCGGTTCTCCCGGATAACAAATATCCAATCCCCAAGAACGAATATCATCTGCCCTGTTGGGCGATGATATTCCTGTAGAGTAGCCACGCGGCGAGAGTTTTGGCATCCTGGACGGATCCAGATCGAACTCTCGCATCCATTTCGCTTTCTGTGAGTAGCACGGTTTCAATTTCTTCGTCGTGATCAAAACAGGTTTCACCCGGTTCATTTCCCACCTCCGCATAGAAAATATCGATTCGCTCGTCGCAGTAGCCGACCGAGGGGTAAATGGGGGCCAAAAAGCGAATGGAGTCCGGGATGTGTCCCGTCTCCTCTTTGAGTTCGCGGATGGCGGCGGCTTCGGAGGCCTCGCCGGAGTCGACGTTGCCGGCCATGACCTCAAAGCAGATGCGTTCCAGCGCTTTGCGGAACTGGCGGATGAAAACAAATAGACCATCTTGTCGGCGAGCGATGACCGCGACCGCCACGCCGTGGCGGACAATCTCGCGCGTGGAGATGCGCCCATCCGGCAGTTCCACATCCAACACCTCAATGCGCATGATGTTCCCCTCAAAAACCGTTTTGGATCCAATCGTTTTCTCGTGCATATTTTGTGCTCCTTCTGTGGAGAGGCCACCAGATGCAGACGATAGCGATTTTCCTGCGGCGTGTCATTTGTCAAATGAATTTTTGGGGTTAGAATGCCGCTATGACACATAATCGGCAGGAATGGGAGAGGCTGGAGGCGAACGATCTGGCGCCGTATGCCGCCCGCAGCGCGGAAAGTCGTGGCCGAAAGTTTGCGGAGCCTTCTCATCCGGTGCGCCCCTGTTTCCAGCGCGACCGCGACCGTGTTCTGCACAGTCGTTGTTTTCGCCGGCTGGAGTACAAGACGCAGGTCTTTGTCAACGGAACGGCCGACCACTACCGGACACGGCTCACCCACACCATAGAAATGACTGCGGTCGGCCGGACGCTTGCCCGCGCCTTTCGCGTTAACGAAGATCTGACGGAAACCATCTGCCTTGCCCACGACGTCGGCCATAGCCCGTTCGGCCACCGCGGAGAGTATGTGCTCGACGAGTTGATGGCGAAGCACGGCGGGTTCAACCACAATCTGCAAAGCTTGCGCGCCATTGAAAAGCTTGAATATCAATATCCCGGCTTCAACGGACTGAACTTGACATGGGAGGTGCGCGCCGGACTGCTCAAGCACGAGGCCGCTTCGCCCGGATCGGAACTCGACGGCCATCCGATTGGCCCCTTCCAGTATTTGGAGGCGCAGATTGCCGATGTGGCCGACGACATAAGTTACCACGCCCACGATGTGGACGATGGCCTCTCTTCCGGACTCATCACCCTCGCACAACTACAGAAGCTCGCCTTCTGGCAGATGGCGGCTGCCCGCTCCGACGAGCAGTATGGCGGTCTCGATGAGGATCAGCATCGGCGCATCACCATTCGCAATCTGCTCGACCTGCAGGCGCAGGATGTGCTTAGCGAAGGCCGTCGCCGCCTTGAAAAACACAACCCGAAGAATATTTCCAATATTATGAACGCTCCGGAACGGCTGGTTTGTTTTGGTCGCGAAATGAGCGACATGCTCAAAGAGTTTTCCGACTTTCTCTATCAGCAACTCTACTATCACCCCGCCGTCTCCGCCGCCAATACCGAGGCGGTCGAGCTGATGCGCGGGCTTTTCCTCCATTACGTTGAGCATCCCGAAGCCATGGGGCGAAAAGCACGCGAGCGGCTCGAAAAAGAGGGCCTTATGCGTACCGTCTGCGACTACGTCGCCGGCTGCACCGACCGCTACGCCATGGAAGAGTGCGAAAAATACGGCATAGGGTAGGGTCGGAGAGACGCTGCGTTAGATCAGTTGAGTTGGGCTGGGTCGCTGGTTCTTCCCAAGATCCGATCCATCACCCAGCTGGTGTGTAATGCCGTCGCCCCGGTTGATGGGTGTGTTTTGTTGTTCAACAGATGCTCCCGCATATTTTGAACATGGTAGAGCTGAATGTTTTCTGGATTCTCGATGAAAAACTCCCGGCATTGATTGGAGGCGTGAAGGCAAACAGGCTCCTCGTTAAAGACCGAAAAAGAGAGTTCTCCTTCACTGCCGTAGATCATCACTTGATCTTGTTTTGAGTGCCCTCCAAAGTTCCAGTTGCCGATGCCGGTCACCCCGGTTGTGTGTTTCCAGCACGATGATATTGCGTCAAGTGACGAGTACAAGCCTTGTTGGTTCAGTCGGGTTCCGTGAACCTCCTCAAAATCACCTAAGAGGTAAGAAAACAGATCCAAACCGTGGCATGCCAGATCGTCAAAATATCCACCCAGAGCAATCTTTTTGTCGGTCCGCCAATTATATTCTCCAGATAGGTCGACTGGATTTGCCGGCCTGTTTAAGTGCCAGCTGACATGTCGTATTCGACCAATTTCTTCCTCGTCCAGTAACGATTTTATTTTATTAAAACGCGGCAGTGATCTGCGGTAATACGCAACAAATAATGGAAGGTTTTTCTCTTTAAATGCATTGTAAATATCCAGACTGTCTTCATAGCAAGGAGCCAGCGGTTTTTCAATACAGCATGGCTTTCCCGCTTCAGCTACCTGCAATCCATACTGCTTGTGACGATCAGGAGGCGTGGCAATATATACGGCATCAATGGCATCGTTATAGATGATGCGATCCGCAGTAGAGCTATACATTTCGACCTGATGTCTGAGCGCATAATCTCTTGCCAGCTCTTCATTTCGCCGCATGACCGCAGCAAGACGAAACCCCTCCGTTTTTTGATACGCCGGCCCGCTTTTTAGTTCGGTAACCGCTCCGCACCCAATCATTCCCCATCGAATAGGTGCCTGCATAGTTTGGTTATGAATCATATACCTCTCGCGATGAATAGAGTCGGATTGCTCACGGGAAGAAGAATCCGAGACACGTTGAGACTGTAGCGGGCTTGCCCGCGAAAGGCGAAGTGTTTGTCGGGTGAATAACCGGTTGGCCGGGAGTGCCGCACTGTTGGCGGGGGGATAAAAAACGCCGCTCCAATCATCCGAAGCGGCGTTTTTCTTTTACACAGCGAGGGGTTATTTCTTGAACAACCCGCCCCCAAGTTTTTTGAGGCCTTCGGCTGCGCCTTTGACTGCATCGCCGGCCGCTTCGGTGGCCGCGCCGCCCATGTCGCCCACAGCACCGGCAGCATCGCCGGCCAGATCGCCCACAGCACCGGCAGCATCGCCGGCCAGGTCACCTGCAGCGCCTGTTGAGGCCGCCACGGCTTCGCCCACGGCACCGGTAATAGCGCCCAGAACTTCGCTGACCACTTCCGTGATGGAGGCACCATCGGATTCTTTGCCGATATTTTCGAGATGAATGGGGGGTAGCGGCACGGTCAGTTTTTTACCGCCCAGCGCTGTGATGCTGACGTTGATCTTTCCGTTTTCGAAGAGGAAGTCTTCAATCACGACCTTTTTGGCCGGCTTGTCGGATTTGGGTTTCTCAGGCGTTTCCTCTTCGGGTTTTTCTTCCTTCGGCTTATCGCCGGCCAGATTGTCCTGCAGTGTGCCGAGGTTGCTGGCTTTCAGGCCGCGCTCATAGGTGATCTGCGGGCCGTCGATATGAATCTGTTTGACGACAATGGTGTCGGTGAAAAGAGAGGCCATGTCGAGGTCGACCACAAATTTGCCAAGCTCCATGGCGCTGGGGGTCTTGAAGCCTTCGGGGTTGCCGATAACCAGTCCCGTAAGCTTGACGTTTCCGGTGAGCAGGTTGACTTTTGCCTTTTCGAGCGACATGTCGACACCCGCAACCTGCGAACCAACCGTTTCCACACCGGTTTTGATGATCTGCCCCAGGAACAGGGCCACAATGACTACCGCTGCTACCAGTATGACAACCAGTCCAATAAGAACTGTTTTTAGAATCCGCATAATCAATTTCCTTGGGTTAAATGTAAATATAACTTGCTTGCTACCTGTTTA
>JAUXCB010000039.1 GCA_030619095.1 Verrucomicrobiota bacterium
GACGCAGTTGTTCTTCGCAATAGTTCAAAACAAGTTGCATTTCGCCATTCATGGGCACACCGCGGCGGAGTTGCTTGCAGAACGAGCGGACAGCACCAAAGATCGAATGGGGCTGACAACGTGGAAAAATTCGCCAAAAAGGAAAATCGTCAACCCCGATGTTTCAATTGCCAAAAACTATCTGAACGAAAAGGAGATTAAATCACTGGATCGTTTGGTGACGATGTATCTCGACTATGCGGAGTTGCAGGCGGAACGGGGCATTCCAATGACCATGAAAGACTGGTCTGGAAAGCTGAATGCGTTTTTGCAGTTTAACGAGCAGGAGTTATTGAATCATCCGTCGAAAGTGAGCCGCGCTATTGCCAAAGAATTTGCGGAGAGTGAATTTGAGAAATATCGGATTGTGCAAGATCGTCTGTTTGAATCTGACTTCGATCAGTTCGCCCGGCAGATTGAAATGGAAAACCATGAAGAGTGCCGATGAAATATTGAAGCCGTGGCCGAGGGCCTGGATGGGACTGCCGGAGGATCGGGTGTTCGGCGAGATGCTGATTGCGGAGCTGAAGCCATTTGTCGAGTCGTTGGTTGAGCGCGGGTCAGCCTGAGATTTTTAGACCGAACTTCCGCTGATGAAAACAAAAAGCCGCCCGGGAAATCCAGGCGGCTTCTTTGTTGGGGCGGGGTGGCTTATTTCTTTTCCGACAGGGTGAGATTTTTACCGGAGTCGAGCCACTGCTGCAGGATGATTTTACAGTAGTTGCTTTTAGAAATATGCATCGAGCTTGAGCGTTTCTCCAGGTCGTCCGCCATCTTCTTGCTCATGTTGATCCCGATTGTCTTCGTGCCTCTGCCAATTGAATTCGTAACCATGGTGATGTTCCTTTCGTGTTGAGCGATCACTTTATCGTCTGCGAATAAATGCGCAAACTTAAACCAACGTTTCAAAACCATCTTCTTCTGGGGGATTCCCCCGCGAAGGCATTTCTTTACTTTAAACAAAACCCGCTAAACTCACCGGCATTGTTTCCAGCCCGAATAAGTCGGCCCCGCTTCCCTCTGTTGCATCCCTAATTGATCAGTAGCCGACGCAGGGCTGTCTGTAATGCGTTTTCGCTGAAATCGTTTTGGAATGAGGTGGGATCTCTGGTTTCTTCGGAGAGTAATTGATCGATTGCATCGGAGCAGGCGGAGAGGGTATCGGAGGGCAGCGCGAGGCCGAGGTTGTATTTTTTCACGCGGTCGGCCATGCAGGTGTCTCCCGCCGCCACCAGACAGGGTTTGCCGAACCATCCCGCTTTGGTCAGTAGCCCGCTGCTGTTGGTGAAGCCGGGATAGACTGCAAAAACGAGATCGATGAGTTGCATCAGCGCATTGAACTCCGCCTCTGCCTCAATTCGTTGCAGATGGAAGAAACAGTTTTCCGGGCTGCGCTCAAAAAATTCTGTGACAAACCGTTTTTCTTCCGGGGTCATTTTGTTGAGATCGCAGGCTCCCGCAAAGACAAAGAACAGATCGGTACGCGCTTCCGCCAGCTTCAGGGCACTCAGCAGTCCCTTTCGTTTGTGCAGCATCCCCAGCAGACCCACAGTTTTTCGACCCTCGGCTCGTTTCATGATTTCCGTAGCGAGAGGGCTTGTGCCTATCTCTTTCGGCGTGGTGTCGGGCAGAAAAACAATGCGGGTTTCAGGGAAGGCTTTTTGCATCGGCCCCACCATTTTTTCATCGGTTACCCCGAATGCGCTGCACCGCTTTGCCGTTAAAAAATGAAACTGATGTTTCAGGCTGGCCTCTTTACCGCGCACGCTGGATGAATCGTACGTCAACGTGCTCCACGGACAGGGCATCAGCCAGTCCGAGAGGCGGTCTGTCCGGAGGCCGCCTCGGAGATGATTGGTGTTCATGAAAAACACCGCCCCGGAGTGGTTATCCATCCGGTGAATTCTACGAACCGTTTGTCCGGCATGTGCCCACCATGCGGCGCGGGTCAATGGCTTCAGGCGGCGGTATTTTTTCTTCAGCGTTTTCCCGGTGATCTGGTGAAAAACGCAATGGTCTGCGCGTTCCGGGCAGTGCTTCGCAAGCCAGTCTCGGAGGGGATCAGGATATGAACAGACCGCGCTGACCCGGATCCCGTTTTGTAGCAAGGCCTGCAGGTAGAGTCCGAAGATGCTTTGGTAGTGGCCCTCTGACCCGTCGCCATCGTCATATAGAATCATGGCGGGCTCAGACATCATGAATTCCCTTTTTGTCGACGATCATTTTTTTCGGCTCATCGCCATAGCGAACGGAGCAGGGGCCGAATCCAGCTTTGAGCTGGTGAAAGTGAAGATACATCATTTCCTGTCCGTAGGCATTCCAGGTTCGGCCCTTTTCCCAGATGAGCGGACGGCCTTTGAACAGCCAGTGGCGGTAGCTGACCGCCTTGCCGTGTTCATCAAATGGACGGCCTTTCCTCCAGTGCAGGGTCTGGCCACCGAGCAGAGTGGGCTTCTGGTCGGATCCGGAGGTTGCCAAAGCGCGGTTCCAGTAGACCTGAATGTGTCCATCGGCAGCGTAGTCTTCAATCCGCCTCGAAAAGAAGGCCTCGTCGAGCATGTAAGAGGTATCGTTGTCATTAAGCATCTGCTTCCAGTCCGCAGTCTCGAGGCAGATGCGGTTGATCCTTTCCTCATTACGGTAGATGCAGAAGTGTCCTGCCAGCGCCTTTTTCCGCGTGGTCAGAATATCGTAGCGATCCAATCTTTTTGGTGTCATGAATTTGCGAATGGATCCCCAGAGAATATCTGGGTCGCAGTGGCCCCAGAAATCATAGTCCGTTAACAGATCGCTGAACATCAGCCCATAGGCGGGCTTCAGATCGCAGAGTTTATACGCCCGCGTCAAGTGAACGGGAAAGCCCAATGCTTGGGTGGCCAGCGTACAGACCTCCTGAAACGTCGATGTGTGAAAGTAGACATTGGGTGGGTGTGCGGACGGTTCCCCGCAATCCGAAATGAAATGCCAGTCTATATCCGGGTTCCCTGCGCAGGAGACCAGCATTGCATCCATCCATTCCGGCCATGTTCCGAAGTAGGGAATCAGCAGTGCAATGGAGTGGGAACTTGTTTTCATCGGCTGAGAACTCAGGACTCGATGCGCAGTTTTTTCATCGACGGAAGCTCGCTATCGTACACCTTTTTCACACCGTCGCCCATGGCGGATTCGATGGTGCGGATATCGCGCACCAAGCGGATGAGGCCCTGCGGCTCAATCGAGGCGGCCTGATCGCTGCCCCACATGGCCCGGTCGAGTGTGATGTGCCGTTCCACAAAAGTGGCACCCATCGCAACGGCCGCACAGGTGGTCTGCAGGCCGACTTCGTGGCCGGAATAGCCGATGGGGCAGTCGAAGCGGTTCATCAGTGTATGAATCATGCGCAGGTTCAACTCTGTCGGCTTGCATGGATAGGTGCTCGTTGCATGCGCCAGCAGGATATCGGCCGCAGAGGCATTCGCGATTCCCTTTTCAATTTGCTCCATGGTCGACATGCCGGAGGAGAGCATGAGCGGTCGACCGGTCGCGGCGGTATGTTTCAGCAGGTCGCCGTGGGTCAGTGCGGCGGAGGGAACCTTGTAGCAAAGCGGCTGGAACGTTTCGAGAAAGTTGACTGATTCCGTGTCCCAAACAGAGGCGAACCAGTCGATACCTTTGGTTTTGCAGTAGACTTCAATTTCGCTGTATTCATCGGCTCCGAACTCGACCCGCTTGCGATACTCAAAATAGGTCATAATACCCCAGGGGGTTTCGCGCTGAATGTCGCGCTGCCCGGGCGGTACACAGAGCTCAGGGGTTCGCTTCTGAAATTTGACGGCATCGCATCCGGCCAGCGCGGCCGCATCAATTAGTTTCTTAGCGATTTCCATCTCCCCGTTATGGTTGAGGCCGATCTCTGCGATTATGTAGCAGGGATGGCCGGTGCCAATCTGTTTGGATCCGATTGAAACGGTTTTATTCATAGTTGTTCCTGTTGTCTAATTAGCAAAAGCCTCTAAAAATGCGTCGCAGACTTCGCGAATCGCGCCGTCGCCGCCATTGTGTTGCAAAATGATCTGAGCGGCATCGCGGGCAGAGAGGTGCGCATCGGTCGGTGCGGCACCCACACCCGCTGCCCGCAGGCAGTCCACATCGTTCGCGTCGTTTCCGACGAAAAGGATCTCACTCATCGAAACGTTTTTCGATTCGCACCACGATGTCAGCACATCGAGTTTCTGATCCACGCCGTGCATGCACTCGATTTGAAGTTTTTTGCAGCGTGCGGCCACAACCGAGTTCTGTTCTTTGGAGAGAACCGCTGTAAGGATCGGTGTTTGGCGCAGCAGGTTGAGCCCCAGCCCGTCGCCGCGGCAACAACGCACCGACTCCACACCGTGTGGGTCGACGATCACCTTGTTATCGGTCAGCACCCCATCAAAATCCATCACGAGCGCTTTGATGCCGTTCTCGCGCAGAAGGGTAGCGAGGGTCTCTCTCTGCCGGGCGCGGAGGCGTTCGGATACGATCTGCAGGTCGTTCGGTTCGTCAATTTCCGGAGCCCGCTCTGCCGGTGTTTCATAAACAGCTGTTATTCCAAAGAAGCGATGCTTGTTGGCAAAAAACCCTTGGGTATTCAGTACATAGACTGCGCCGGTCTCCAGAAATTCCGGCTCCTTATCCTGTCGTCTGAGCCGGATGCTTTTGTCGTGGTTGATCCCTGTGGCCTTTCGGCTGGAATCCTGCTTCCAGACAAACCCGTGGAAGCGGGTCGCCGTGAAGGCGGTATCCGCCTGCCGATCCATGAGAGCTTGAACGGTTCCATCGATATCTTCCGGAAGGGTCAGCGGCGAGGTGCACTGCAGAAAGACAAAATTCTCTGAGAGTGCGGTGCCGCTGTCTCGGATGGTTTCCAGGGCATGGAGCAGGGCGGTTTCCGAACTGGCGGCATCTCCGCTGAGCTCCGGAGGGCGGTCGATAATTTCCGCGCCGGCCTGCTTGGCCACGGCAGCAATCCCCTCATCGTCGGTGGTGACGAATACCTGTCCAATGGAGTCCGCATTCAGTGCGGCCTCAATCGTGTAGACGATCAGCGGTTTACCCGCGATTGATAGGATGTTTTTGCCGGGGATTCCTTTGGAGCCTCCCCGTGCCGGGATGATAGCGATGAGGGTAGATGATTTCATGATTCAGCCAGCTCCTTGATCAGGTTGGCGACTCGTTCGGAAGCGGTTTCGCCGGGGGTGAACATCATATAGCGGTTCATCAGCCGGAGCCGTGCATCCCGGTTGACCACCGGCTCGGTGGAAAGCGCGTTCTCAAGTTGAGTACGGAATTGTTCGACCGAACGGGAAAATAAAACCTCTTTGCCCAGCTCCGCATCATCTGGATCCATCATGACCTGATCTTTATCGGTGGCTGTCACCTTCCACGACGGGATAATGATCGGGGCATCGGTTCGTAAGGCTTCAACCAGCGACAGCGTGTTAAAGCCGATAATCACTTTCGAGCGATCCATCAGATCGCGCATGTTAATGTGCTGTTCCGGGCGAAGGTTGGACGGTGCATTTTCTTTGGCAAAACGGGTTTTCATGCGCCCATAGTCTCCGCGCCCCTCTTTGCATTTGATGACAAACTGCAACTCCGGATGCGTACGTGCCATTTCGATATAGACCTCAACCGCATCGTCGAACATCCCTTCAAGCAGACAGGTCTGGAACGACAGGAAGGTGACCCTGTCTTTTTTAACAGCGGGCCGCTCGTCGAGCCATACGTCCATTCGTGGAGCACCGGTCACGCTCACCTGTTCCGCAGTACACCCGGTGGTTTCCATCAACAGGGCCTTCATCCCCTTACCAAACACGGCGGCGTGCCCTTCGAATTTGAAATGGGGTGCTCCTTTGTGCTCGCTTCGCATCAAGTCACGGTAGGCTTTCACCACATGATTCTCGCGGTCGAGAACCAGATGTTTCATGCGACCCTCGGCACAGAAGCGGCGAAGAGGTTCTTCCTGCCAATAATCGATATTGGCCGTCATGGCCACCGGAATCGGAGAGCGTTTTTCCAGGACAGAGACCAGCTCTTTGAGTAGCACTACCCCGTGAGACCAACAGGGGTGATTCATGTAGCTTTCATCCGGAACGAAGTTGGTTTGAGTTTGGCAGACCTTGGGCGTCCAGACTTCCATCATTCGCCCGAGGTGCCCGCTGCGCCATGGAATAAAGTTGATCTCCGTGCGCGCCGCCACCTGTTCAATATCTTTGGATAGCAGTTCGCGGCTGACGGCCAGTACGTTGGTTTTTCCGGGGCGGACATACGGCAGAAGCAGTCGCCCAATCAGCCGCCCGCAGCGCCGGGGACCCAGTAGTCGGGCCATTCCGTGCGCAACTGGGCGGACGTGCAGCAGTTTGCGAAAGAAAGGGCAGCCGTAGAGAGCTTTTGTTTTTTCGGTTGAGCCGCATGGGGCGTGTACATTCATAGGCTTTAAAATGTGTAGAAAAACAAGGGGTGTATCAAGTCTATACGCCTGTTTAATCCCTTACAGGCTTCAGGGTATGATCCGCTTCCCGGTTTGCTTGCACGGGCTCGCATCTGCGAGTGGGTGGATACGTTCTGGGGGCGGGAAATTTCTTTCGGAAACCTCAGCGGATTTTTACACAGGCGGGTTCGCGGAGCCAAGCTTCGGAGTCGTCGGGCAGGCGGGCGCGCACCCATCCGTCGCGTGCGTCCAACCATTGGAACTCGGTGGCTTCGTGAAGGATGTTGTCGTAGGCTTGCTCATAGGCATACCCCGGGCCGAGGCGCGCCTCGGTCGATTGAATGACCACACCTTCCGAGGGTTGGAAAAAGCTCCAGAGCAGTGAGAAGGCAATGACCAAGGCATGTGCGCCATAGATGATCCATGCTTTGCGCGGAATGGTTTTGCCCAGGAAGCGCGCGGTTAGAAAGGCGGCCCATCCGATCAGGTACATCAGGGTTACCACGCCGAAGCGCAGCACGGGGCTTTGTCGGCAAAAATGTTTCCAAACATTGGAACGTTTCGTCAGGAAAGAGCCCGATGTTTGGAAAACGTCGGAACGCTGCGTGCGGATGAAGGCGATGCTCTCGCTCACCTGTTTGTTAAAGGGGCGACGGATCTCGGCGGCGCGGTAGTTGGCGAGCGCACGACCGTTTTCACCCGCGAAAAACCAGCTGTTTCCCGCATTAAAGAAGGCTTTTTCAGCTTCGAATTCAAGGGCGGCTTCTGTGAAGAGCGGTTTCGCTTCATCCGGTTTTTCTGTGCGGATTTCCATGGCGCGGTCGAAGCGCGTCTCCGCAGGGGAGGCGTCGCTGTCAAAGACGGCTGTCAGGCAGAGTGCGAGCAGAACACTGCGGGTGGCTTTTTCGATCTGCCGGACGAGTTTTCGGACGGGAACCGCTTTTTTCGGCGGGGTGCCGGGCGGGGCGTAGTGCTCTGTATTTTCTCGCTCGAATTGTGAGCGGATCGCCTGCTTTAATTTTGGGTCGAGATAAGAAAGCTGTTTTTCGATGGTTTCAAAGGTGATGGCTTCGGCGTGGAGATCCAGACGGTTGGCGAGGTAGATTTTCCAGGCGGCTTCTTCGTCGTGGCGGACGGTGCGGTGGAAACGGCGCAGGGCGTGTCGGGCGCGAGTATAGGCCGGGTCAATGCGGCAGCGGTCGCGATGACGTAACCACGGACGGAAAATCAGGAGGTATAGCAGTGGCGGCAGTAGCCAGAAGACCCATCCGCTTTGTGCAACAAACTCGATCACTTCGTATGCATTCATTTTCTGGGAGCTCTCTTTTCGGTTGTTACGGATTCCATTCCGGGGAATCTTCGGATCATGATTTCTAATCGGCTGGTAGATGGTTTGTTTGCCGTCGGGGGCGATGGTGATGGGGAGTGGCTCAGTGCGTATGGTTCGGTAGGTTTTTTGGTCCGGGTCGAAGAGATCCAAGGTGAGCGCAGGAAGGGTGTCGAGTCCGCTGCGCAGGGGTCGGACGATGTAAATGAAGGACTTTGAGGCTCCCTCGCTGGTGGTCCGCATCGGTTCGTGTGTGATGAGGAATTCTGAGCCGATGTCTTCCAGGGTGGCTTCGGGCAGGTTGAGGATGTGGTCGCTGAAGGTGAGGTCGTTGAGTGTGACGGTCAACAACATGGGCTGGCCGACCACGGTGTTTGCCGGCTCGATGGTGGCGACGGCGGAGCCGCTGCCGACGATGCCGCTGTAGCGTACGGTGCGACCTGCCTCCGGCAACGCCTGTACGGTCAGTGTGGGAAGGGGTTGAGACAGATAGATTCGTTCGAAGCGGTCGTCTGCACTGGGATGGTTGAAAAAATGGTTGTCGAAATAGCTAGGGTAGGGTGTGGTTTTTTCGTGGTCGAGTCGTGCGCAGCTGAGTCGGATATCAGAGGGATAGATTCCTTCGTGCCGAGGAATCAACTGGTAGGAAAAACTCAGCTCGAACGGAGCCTCGGGTTTTGAATTTCGGGCGATGATTCGCTGGGCATTTACAGGAACACCGATTCGGTTTTCTTCCGGCACAGCGGGATCCAGTGGATAGATTTCCCACCTCGCGTCATGGAATAACGATAGGTTCAGTTGAAGTTCTTCATAGCAAGTGAATGGAACGTCGCTGGCCCAGGTGATCGTTAAACTGACAGGTTGATCGACGGTCAGGTTTGTGCTGTTGAACGCTGCCGAAAGAGTCATCTCTTTCGCAGGGCGCGGTGCGGCCACTGACAGGCGAAGCGGCGGGGTTTGAGTTGTTTCTTCCCCGGCGGTAACGCGGAACGGTGGCAGGGTCAGTATGCCGGCTTCTTCAGGGATGATCTCAATTCGAAAGGTGTCGGAATCTATTTCTTTTCGTATCCCGATGACACTGTAGCCGATTCCGGACGGGATCTCCGGGGTTTTCGTATCCGCGCCCGCATTCAGTAGCAATGTGAACGGTTCATAGATAAAGCGGCTTGCTTCCTCCGGTTTCAGGCTGACCGTCAGCTCGGCATAACCCCAATGGATTGCCAGAAAAAAACTGATAAAGGCGAAGAGATAACGGTTCACTCTCATTACCAGTTTTTCTCCACGTTTTCCCCGC
>JAUXCB010000071.1 GCA_030619095.1 Verrucomicrobiota bacterium
GATGATCCGGGAGCAGATTGGGAGAGAGAGAAGAGGGAGATTCTAAAGTTCTCAGGCTGACCCCGTTTCCAAAAATGAATGACGTAGCTGGATATCTGATATTGAAAAGATGCTCGGGATGGATCTTCACGATCTTCGGTTAAACTACACGTTTAGTTCCATTCGAATCAGTCCGCCTAATTCATCATGCGGACTTCAGTTAAAAAAACGCTCGCAATTTTCAACCCATTGGAAACAATGAACCCTATTTTTCCACAGGTAAAAAAAGAGCATGCAGTTACCGATTACACATCAGATTTTAAAGGACTGGGCGGGCTGGAAAGCGTTTCGCGACGGCAAACTCCTTTTCGAGCGCGGCGTCGTTGAAAAAATCGAATACAATCACCCGATCGTAACCGGTCGACTCTCCATCGGCATGCGCGGCATGCGCTCCAAATTTGAGATTCTCGATGACGGGTTGGTTGAGAACCTCTGCCCCTGCCGCGACAATCAAGATAAAGGGTTAATATGTAAGCATTTAGTATCCTTGGGGCTGGAGGTCATCAAACAGTACGGCGACCCAACCCGTGCGGTTAAAGCCGAAAAAGAAAACCGCCGCGCCGCACGACTTGAACAGATTGACGAAACCAAATACATCAAGCGTGTTCCAGAAAATCATCCCGGAGCCATTCCCGCCGTATTGCACATCACCCTCAAACAGAGCTGGCGCGAACAAGCGATTGAACGCAGTGAAATCGCCATACGCTGCGCCGCCGAATATCAGAACAAAAAAGTTCCACTCAACGAGGTGCCCAAAGAGCTCCCGCTGGCATTCAGCCCGCGCGACGAAAACATACTTTTTGTTCTCGAAGATATTTCCGGCGGCCCCGCTCAGGGAAAGCTTCTGGTCGATGCCGATGATTTCATCAACCTGTTGCGCCTCTGCCGCAGCAAACCGCTTTATGAAGGAGGCCGCCCCGGTCAATTGAACGTGGTCGAGGGAGTCGTTCAAACCTATATCCGGATGAAGCTCGACCCCCGAACCGGAGAGCTGATTCTTTCCATGCACACCCACCGCGATGAGCGGGTAGAAAAGCCGCTCTACATCGCCGGCGGTCGAACCGGCTGGGTCTTTTTTAACGGGGAGTTCCGGCAACTCGAGCAACTGCTGCCCGGCCCCCTGCGCGAAATCTATAAAAATCCCATTCACATTCCGCGCGCAGGCGTTCCGGCCTTTATGGAAAACGAATTTCCAACTCTTGGGAAAAGCATTCGGGTCGAAACCCAGATTTTACCATCACTCTTTACTCTCGACCCCGCCGCGCCGCGTTTCCGGCTGGTCATCAGCGGAAGCCGTGCTTCACTCTCCGCCAAGCTCTATGCGGAATATGGCGAGGTCATTCTGCGTGCTTGTCGCGAAGAAAAAGCCGGCCAGTTTGCCATACCCGACCCCGAGGACCTGCTTGCCTACCGGGTTCGTAACTTGGAGGCAGAGAAACGCGCTCTTGAAAAACTGGCCCCCTCCGGCTTTCGCGGCTATCGAGGCGACCTGCTCTCTTCGATCGTTGGTCCGCGCGATGTGCTCAATTTTCTTGGTCGAAGCGTGCCGAGACTCCGTCGGCTCGGGTGGCGTGTTGAGCTCGAGGGGCGCGTCGCACCTTTTATGGACGAGGTCGACTCCATTACCCCGGTCATCCAGATCAACGAAGCCCCCGCCGAGGGATTCTTCGAAGTCGGCTATGAATACGAAAACAGCAGCGGCCAGAGCCTGAGTGAAGCCGAAATCCAGCGTGCACTCAATATGGGCGAGGCCTTTGTTGAAAAGAACGGAACCACGATCCTGCTCGATATCGATGCCATCGAAACCGCCCGCGAGGTGTTCAACGATTGCGCCGTCGGGGCGGGAAGCAAGGCCGGGACCTTCCGGATGAATGATATTTATGCGGCGTATGTGCAGACCTCTCTCGACGCACTCGACGGGATAGACGTGGACGTGGCTCCCGACTGGATGCGCAAGGCGCAGACACAGAACCGTGCCGAAAAAATAGAGCCCGAACCGCTCGGGAATCTGATGGAAAAAACCCTGCGCTTTTATCAGAAAGAAGGCGTCTACTGGCTCCGCTTTCTCGAGCGAAGCGGCTTTTCCGGTATTCTGGCCGATGAAATGGGGCTGGGGAAAACCATCCAAGCCCTCACATGGCTTCAGCTGGAACGCCATGACGAAAAAGCACGCAACAAACCCTCTCTGATTGTTTGCCCGACCAGTCTGGTCGATAACTGGGGCGAAGAGGCGGAAAAGTTCACCCCGGGCCTGCGCGTGCTCAAACTGCACGGTGCCGCCCGCCATGACCACTGGGAAAAAGTCGCCGAAAGCGACCTGGTCATCACCTCCTACGCGCTGCTCCGCCGCGACCTCGAAAAATATCTAGAATACGACTTTGCCATCGCGGTGCTCGACGAGGCGCAGCACATTAAAAACCGATCCACTCAAAATGCAAAAGCGGCGAAAAAAATTAAAGCGATCCACAAAGTGGTGCTCACCGGCACACCGATCGAAAACAGCGTGGCCGATCTCTGGTCCATTATGGACTTTTTGATGCCCGGCTACCTCAGCAACCATAAAGCATTTCGCGAACACTATGAACTGCCGATCAGCGGCGGCGGCCCTGAGGCCGATTTTGCCCAGATCAAACTGCGCCGCAAACTCCATCCGTTTTTAATGCGCCGCCTCAAAAAAGAGGTCGCAAAAGACCTGCCCGATAAAATTCAGCGCATCGCGCACTGCACGCTCAGCAAAGACCAGCACATGGTCTACAAAGAGCTGCTCGAAAATGCCAAACGCAAAATCAACGACATGGTGGATGTGCAGGGCTTCAACAAATCCCGCATGCAGATTCTCAAAACCCTGTTGCGCCTGCGGCAAACCTGCTGCCATCTCGACCTGCTCAAACTTCCCAACCTCCAGAGCGAATTTCCCTCCGCCAAAATGGAGCTCTTCTTCGAGCTGGTCAACGAGGCACTCGACGCCCGGCATCGGATTCTCGTCTTTAGCCAATTCACCTCCATGCTCAGCATCCTGCGCGGCGAGTTCGAAAAACGCGGCCTGACATACTGCTACCTCGATGGGGCGACCAAAGACCGGCAGGCGATCGTAAAACAGTTCAACACCGACCGCTCCATCCCCGTTTTTCTCATCAGCCTCAAAGCCGGCGGAAGCGGCCTCAACCTGACCGGTGCCGACATGGTCATCCACTACGACCCGTGGTGGAATCCTGCCGTAGAAGACCAGGCCACCGACCGCGCCCACCGCATCGGGCAGAAAAACACCGTCTACAGCGTCAAGCTCATTACAAAAAACAGCGTAGAAGAAAAAGTGCTCGCCATGCAGCAGCGCAAAAAAAGCGTCATCGACGCCACCCTCGAAAAGGACGGCAGCTTCACCCAATCCCTCACCTGGAACGATGTTCAAGAACTGCTCAGCCTCTAAGGTCGGTAGAGCTGTATTTTTCGGGAAAAAGACAGGGATGGGCGCGACCTTTTTACTCCTGGGATTTTTAATAGTGCCGGTTTTCTTTTTCCGGAAGTGGGGGTGTCTATTTGATGCAATGCCTCACAATATTTTTCCCACCCAAGTTTAATATTTTCCTGCCGAACGGCATTCGGGTGCTGTTCATCGGGGGGAGTAGTATTTGGGTTGGTGTTGATTTCATAAAGAACCACTTTGTTATCAACCAGACCAAAATCAGCGCGTCCGTATTCGATATTGGCCAGATCAAAAATGGTGGCGAGTTCCGCGCCAAAGGCCAATGGAACGAACCGGATCGCGATTCTTTTCCAGACCGCGTTGGCAGTCGGGGGATTTAAAAAACAGGGCAAGCTTCAGATCCGCCTGCACCTCGGCATCGTTCTGCCCGCGATTCTCGGCGGGGTTCTCGGCGCATTGATTGCTGGACAGGTGAGCGGGGATGTATTGCGTCGCTCCATTGGAGTCTGCATGGTGCTGATGTTGATTCCGCTCTTCTTGAACCCGGCTCGCTGGTTAGAGGGAAATCCCGAGAGGGAGAAAAAGGGGGCCGGGCCGGTTCAGATGATTACATTTTTTCTGGTCGGCCTGTACGGCGGCTATGTTCAGCTCGGCGTCGGGGTCTTTCTTTTGACGGCATTGGTGCTGGTGGCAGGGCTCGACCTCGTGCGCGGCAATGCCGTGAAACTGTTAATCGTGCTGTGTTACACCCTTCCCGCGCTGGCCATTTTTGTGATGAATGACCTCGTGCGCTGGGATCTGGGGCTGACTCTGGCGGCGGGGAATATGCTCGGCGCGTGGGTGGCGACCCATGAAGCGGCGCGGCATGGCACGCCGTTTATCCGCCGCCTTTTGATCGTTGTGGTCATCGCCGCCGCAACGCGCTACCTGTTTTTCTGATCCACGCATACCTGTTAGCAGAAAGAGAAGGGTTGTAGCCCCGTGGAAAACTCTTAGAAGGCAACGGCTTGAATGGCGAGGCCAAGTCTGACATCTTTTGCTCTATGAATCTGTATCGGCTCCTCAATAAACGAGTTCTCTCTTTTCTTCTGATCGCATCGACGTCGGCGGGGTCGGCTCAGGAACACGCGTTGGATTGGCAACAGCTATTTTCCGGGCCGGTTGCTCAGGAGATGCTGCAATGGGAGCTGGATCCAACGGTTCTGTCGGGTCTGGGCCTGGATGTTCAGGCCATGGAGCGGATGCGTTCCGCGCTGATGGAGGCACTGGCCTCTGGCTCGTTGGAAGCACTGGCGCCACTGCGACCCTACGCGGAACAGGCGCTGAGCCTGGCCGAGGCCGATCCCGGATGGCGGCCGTTTGCCGCCTGGCTGCGTCAGCGGCTCGACTACTTTCTGGTGGCCGAAGAGGTGATCAAAGAGCGGCGGCAGGCTGCGCGCCCGAAAACGATGCCCCCGCAGATTCTTAAAACCGAGCGGGACTATCACGTGTGGTACAACAAAATCGCAAATCGCAATCCGCCGAAGAGAGCGAGGGCGTTTGTGCCTGCCCTCAAGCCCATTTTCCGCGCCGAGAACGTGCCGGAAGAGATGGTGTGGCTCGCTGAAGTGGAGTCCTCCTTTGATCCTGCGGCAGAGAGCCCGGCAGGCGCGAGCGGGCTCTACCAGTTTATGCCGGCGACCGCCGAACGGTTCGGCCTGGTGCTCAAGCCGCAGGATGACCGGCTGGACCCTCGCAAAAGCGCACGGGCCGCCGCGCAATATCTGCAGATTCTGCATCGACGCTTTGGAAGCTGGCCGCTCGCGTTGGCCGCCTATAATTGCGGAGAGGGGCGGGTGGGTAGATTGCTGAAAAAGAGCGGCGGAAAAACCTTCAATGATATTGCGCCTCACCTGCCGGCGGAAACCCGGATGTATGTCCCGAAAATGCGGGCGGTAGTTCAGGTGCGCGAAGGGGTCGATTTGCGAACGCTGTAATCCCGGCGAACTTCTCAGAACGTACTGCTCTTCCTAAATCGGATCGAGCACCCACCGTTTATTGAACCAGAAGTACTGTTCCGGGGTGTTGAGGATTTCTGCGTTAAAAATGGAAACGAGCTCCTGAATCACCCGGAGGCGATCCTCTTTTTTATCGATGTCCGGATTGGAGGAGATGGGGTCAAAGATCTGGCAGTCGTGTTGAGTCCAGCCCCGCCGAGTCAGCACGACCGGCACAATAGGGCAGTGGGCCATTTGTGCGAAAAGAGCCGCTCCGGCGCCGAGGTTGGCCTTGCCCCCGAGAAAGTCAATGGAGAGGGCCTCCGTTTTGGAGCGCACATCGGGCAGAATGGCGAGGATCTCTCCTTTTTTAAGGCGGCGCACGACAGTTTGTAAAACCCGTGAATCATTCAGCACCACCTCCATGCCGGTGGCGTTGCGCATCCGGTTGAGTAGCGCGTCGGTCAGCGGGTTTTTCTGGCGGCGGGCGATGGAGAAGATCGGCAGGTTGTCGAGTTTGCTGGCGACGCCGGCCAGATCCCAGTTGCCCATGTGCGCGGTGGCGACAATGAGCGGACCTTCTGCTTTATACGTTTGGTGAACCTGATCGATGGCCTTATAGAGCGGCATCCGTTTCATTTTCTCCGGGGTCAGTTTGTCGAAGCGCGCGGCCTCTACGGCATTAAAGCAGATGTTCCGGAAGGAGAGCCATGCAATGCGCTGCCGCTCTTTTTCGGTCAAGCGGTCGCCAAATACTTCGCCGAGGCGGGCCGCTGCCTTTGTGCGCCGATAGCGGCAGACAAAGAAGAAAACCGCACCGATCAGCCAGCCGAGAACCAGCGCACCGCGCAACGGCAGAATCCGGACCATTCCGACCAGCCCGCGCAACAGGACGTATTCAACAAGATGTTTGGGACGGTGTTTCATGAGAAAAGGTTATTCGTTATTTGTTATCGGGTATTGAGAACTGCGGGTCGAGGTCTTTCATATAGAAGATACTCGTCAACCACAGTCCCCCTTTTTTCGAGCGTAGCCGCGATCCATGATCGCGGGGAGGGGTTGTTCCGCCCTTGGAAGATCTGCAACTCATTCATCTTGCATCCCTCAACCTTTCCGACCGTCCTCATGAAGATTCCCGTGGGAGGAGAAGAATAACCCCGTGTAAAAAAATGTGTCAGCCTGCCGTTTCGCGGCGTAGTTCAACAGATAGGATTTTCAGGATCATTAATCCGAACTACTCTACTCAAAAACAGTGCGCGGCCCCATGCAAAATAGCGAAGAGGCTCCCCCGCTCCCGTTATTCTGCCGGGCGGGCGTTATAGGTTTTGATTTCCTGCTCGAGCGTTTTATAGGCTTGGCTGTTCAGGAAGCGATCGGACAGTTCTCTGTCTTCGGTAAGTTGAGTGACGATGATGCCGGGATCAAGCTTCATTAACGCGCAAGCGGTGACCATCCCGTTGGTCGTTTCGTGCTTCAGTTCGCTGGCGACGAGGGTGGGGATATATTGGCCGGTGATGGTTTCGGCGGCATGGCCGAATGAGATAAGCAGGGGATCTTTTTTAGTGAGGCCGGTTTCTTTAGAAAACGCTGTGCGGAGTTCCTCCATGCGGGTTCCGAGTTGCAGGGCCAGCTTTCGTCGGCCCTGGGCTTTGGCCTGGTTGAGGGCGATGGGAAGGCTTTCGGATTTGGCGGCTCCCACGGTGGCGAGCCCGCCCGCCATCATAATCCGTTCGGCTTGAATCTGGAACAGATCCTGAAGGGTCAGAGGGGCCTCGACGACGACTTCCGGAGGAGTTAAGCAGCCGGACAGTCCGGCCAGAAGGGTGGTTAGCGCAACGAGGAGCAGGGTCTTTTTCATGGCGGAACGCTACCGGATTCGGTGGGTGCGAGCAACCGCTTTGCGCTGTTTATGAATAATGCATGTGGCCGGGGGTTTCCTCTTGAGGTGGCGTCGTCAAATCCTTATAAAGGGGGATCTTATTTTATCGAAAGGAAGGTCTATGAACATAGTGGTCTGCATCAAGCAGGTGCCCGATTCGGATAAGGTCACCATTGACCGCGAGACAA
>JAUXCB010000009.1 GCA_030619095.1 Verrucomicrobiota bacterium
CTCAACCCCGCACAATCCGGATGGCGGCAGTGGAGCGGTTGCTCAGGAGGTTCCATTCACTCCGCTACATATCAAAGAAACTCTTTCGCTCGGCAAGGAAGCCTATGCCGACGACAACTGGAATGGTGCACAGGTTCTGTTCGAAGCGGTTCTACACACCGCTCCACACAATAAAAGCGCCATCAAATGGCTCCAGCGCACCGCCAATAAAAAAGCGGGAATTGAAACCAAAAGCTATCACACCACCCGCACCCGAATGCTCGAAACCGTTCAGGCCGCATGGAACACTCCCAAATCTGACGGCGTTCCGCCGGACCGTAGCCAAACGGCTCGGGAACCGACCGAAGATGAGTGCCGCACAGAGATGTTGCGAGCCCGCCTGGGAAATATCCAGATCCCTGTTATTTCCTTTCAGGATGCCGATATCCAGCAGGTCGTGCTGGAACTCTCTGCGCTTTGCCGGAAACTCGACAGCGAGGGAAAAGGTATCAATCTGGCTACCCTGGGAACCTCTGGGGCTCTTTTGCCACCGGTCACTTTTTCCGGCACCGATCTCTCCGCTCTGGAAGCGCTCGACATCATCACCCAAATATCCGGCATGAAATACGAAGTTGGCCCCGGCAGGGTCAATCTGACGCCGATGAATTATGAGCCCCCTCAGCAGATGGTTTCGGCGGAATTCGATGTGATGCCATCGGTCGGTAAAAAAATGAGCCCCATGAAAAACGGCGGCGATCCAACCGGATTGTCCAGACTGGTTGATGTACGCGATTTCTTCTGCACGATCCCCTTCCCCCCGGGTTCGAGTGCGCAGTACACCCCCGAGTTCAATCTGTTGCTTGTTCACAACGTGCCGAAACATATTCACAGAGTGGATGCCCTGCTCAACCGCTATAGCCAGAAAGAAATCGAAGAGCGTTCGCGGCAAGTGGAAATCGAAACCAAATTTATCGAGGTTGCCGAAGGCGCGCTGGACGAACTCGGCTTTGAGTGGACGTTCGGAACCGCCGGGAAAAACATCAATAACGACACCGTGACTGTTCCCGGCGGACAAAAGCTATTCACCGACACCCTGCGAACCGGTGATGAGGCATTCGGCAGAGGGGTCAGCGCCGCGAACCGTGCGACATCTTTCAACTCATACGCCGGAGCCGTAACCGACCCGATCGGCGACGGGCTGATCGGAACCGCTGGTGAACTGCTGATCCGGCGGGTAAAAGGCGATCTGCCCATCGACCTGATCATCCGCGCACTGGAACGGCAGGCGGGCTCCGACCTGCTCTCCGCCCCGAAGATCCTCACCAAAAGCGGCGAAACGGCCACTATCCATATTGGGGAGATCCACTGGTTCCCAACCGCCTACGATGTGGCCATTGAACGCTATGCGGAACCCAGCCTGATTCCTCTCGATTATCAGGAGGAAAAAACCGGTGTCATGCTGGAGGTCACTCCTGAACTCGATCCAGAAAACGGGATGATCGACATGAAGCTCACCCCGGAGATCCGCGAACTGGCCGGGTTCGATGAACAGCATGTCACCACGTTGTGGCCCCTCAGCAGCGGGGATGATCAGGCATTCAGCCTAGGCACTGAGACTCTCAGCGACAGTCTGATCGCAGATCTATTTTCCGGCACAGCGCCGTTTACCGGCGACCGCCTGATTGCGCGGCGACCGATCTTTAAAAGCCGCAAGGTGGACACCACCGTCACCATTAAAGACGGGAGTACCATCGCCATGGGCGGACTCATCAAAGAAAAGCTCGAAACGTTTAAGGATCGCGTTCCGATTCTCGGACGAATTCCGCTGCTCGGCCGCCTGTTCCGCTCGGAAGGCGAACGAACCGTAAAGCGCAATCTGATCATCTTTGTGACTGCCAGCCAGGTGGATGCCACCGGCCATCGAAACGCGGAGTAACTCAGGACTTTTCAAAACCTTGGACTTTATGACGCCAGCGGCGTTACCGGCTGAGCCGGAGTTCGCCTCTTTTTTCCAAGGTTCGGAAAAAATGGATCGGAAAGTTCCAAGCATTGGAAAAAGATTGCATGAAAAAGCTTCTGCCAGTCTGCCTGCTCGCCTGCGCCCTTTCGGGTGCGGTGCATGCCGCCACGATTTGGCAGGAAGACTTCAGCAGCTATACCGATGTCGGTATTACCGGTCAGGGTCCGACACCGGGCTTCCCCGGCTCTGTAACCAACTGGGGCATTGATGTCAGCGCCTGCGCCAACCTGACCCCCGGAAGCGGCAATGCGACCGATTATTTTCTGGCCGTGGACACAAGCGGCGGGCGGATGGAGGCCGTAGACATTGAAGGGGAAGCAGTCTGGTCATCCGAAAGCATCGGCATTGGTGGCTACACCAATGTCAGCTTGTCGGTTGACACATCGGAAACCGGATCATCCAGCAGCAGTTCTAAATATGTCAGCCTGTTCTACAAACTGAATGGAGGAGCCGAAACCGCTTTTGCCGTCAACCCGACCAACACCGGCGACTGGGGCTCTGCAACCGCCACACACAGCGGACTTTCCGGCTCAACTATTCAAATTATCACCAGAGTCAACAACCCGAATGCCAGCGATAAATCCATCTTCGACAATGTCACCGTTTCCGGAGATTTAGCTGCCGGCAACACAGCACCCGTGTTGGATCCTGTCGGCAGCCAAACCGTCACCGAAGGAGAAATTCTGATGTTTCAGATCTCCGCCGCCGATGCGAACGATGACCCGCTAACCTTCTGGGTAACCAAC
Source organism: Verrucomicrobiota bacterium (assembly GCA_030619095.1). Classification (GTDB taxonomy): domain Bacteria; phylum Verrucomicrobiota; class Kiritimatiellia; order Kiritimatiellales; family Tichowtungiaceae; genus Tichowtungia. Next base: position 2,746 of record JAUXCB010000009.1, read on the forward strand.
CCTCCTTCCTACTCAACCTTCACAACCAACGCAACGTCCGCACACTTCACATGGTCTCCGGCCGACCCTCCGGGGCTCTATACGATCCGATTTTATGTTTCCGACGGAACAACGAACGACTATGAGGATGTCGAAATCACCGTTCTACAGCGCATTAATCCACCGCCAGAGATCTGGTCAATTGGAAATAAAACGGTGGAGTCCGGCCAGCCTCTCACTTTTTTGGTTGAAGCGCTCGACTCCGACGGCTTCACTCCAGAGGCCGTCACTTTAACGGCCAGCAACCTACCGCCGGGATCAATTTTCAACACCGCTACCAGCTCAGGATATGTTTCCAGCCTATTCAACTGGGCATCTGCCGTTACTGGCGTGTATACGTCCCGGTTCTATGCGACAGACAGCAATGCCCATGCTTTTGAAGAGATCTCAATCACGGTCACCAACCCGCCCTCCCCGCCTCCGCTGACCGGCGCGGTCTGGAATGTGTTCTATAATGATCCGCAACAGTCCGGAGCGGCTTACCCAAACCAGTTCCGCATCCGTGATGCGCTGGTTGAGCGCATCGACGCCCTGCAAAACGGCCACTCCGCCACACTGGCCACCTTCACGTTCTCTGCGGAGGAAGGGGCTGGCGCCATCATGAATGCGATAGATGCCGCGCTCGATCGCGGTGCTCTCATCAGCTTCATCGCTGACGGCGACATTAATATCGGCACGATCTACGGAGGTGCCAATTCACTGCTTGATCTGTCTCTCCGTTCGGTCAATCCGCTCACTTTACGGGTCGATGGCTCCACCAGCGGGATCCTGCACGACAAGCTGGGGCTGTTCGATTACGGTGGAACCAACCGGTGGGTGTTCACCGCTTCGTGGAACTTCACGCTGGCGGCCAGCGCCGACCAATGGAATATCGCCCTCGAAGCGCGCAGCCCGTCGCTGTATGCCATCTACCAGAGCGAGGTCGATGAATTGATTGCGGGTCGTTTCCATGACGATCCGCTCAAGTCACACGCCCATGACGGATCGACCTTCACCCTCGACGGTTCATGGGGTGCCAACTTTGTCCGCTTCGCGCCCTACCCCGATGGAACCGAAGGCGGCAACAATGCCGAGACGGACATCATCACTCTGATTGATCAGGCACAGAGCCATATTGTCTTTGCGCTCAATAAGCTGAACCGCCCGCCGATCCGCGACGCACTGATCACAGCGGCCAATCGGGGGGTCGCCATCCAGGGCGTCATGCCGAAGAGCGACACCGACCCCGGCGGCGTATCCGAGGCGGTCTACAACGCGCTGACCAACCATGTCGAGTTCCTGCCGGCCTACGCCTGCGCGGACTATTCCTCCCTCGATCGTGGAGAAGCGAATTTGATCCACGCCAAATACATGGTGATCGATCCAAACAGCGCCAACGCCATTGTCATCCACGGCTCGGCCAACTGGACCGCCCAGGCGCTCGTCAACGATAACGATAACGACGAGAATACCGTCATCCTGCGTCACAATGGAATCGCCACGCAGTTCCATGAACATTTCCAACGCATCACCGGCACCGGGATCTTCGACGGAGGCAATTCAGTGATTGCCGAGTGGGATTTTGAGGGCACAAACATCACATCCGGCGGAATCTCAGCCAACGAAACCCAGGCGGTCGTACGCGTTCCCGCCCCAAGCTCCTATGATGCATTCGATGAAGACCTCTCCTGCAACGGCTGGAACAGCGGGGCCGGCACAAAATACTGGGAGACATCCTTCTCCACCGAAGAGCACCGAGATATTAGAGTTTCGTCCGTACAAACCGCTAGCTCTACCGGGCCGGCCGACTTTAAGCTCCAATACAAAATCGGGGCCGCCGGCACATACACCGATGTCTCCAACGCAACCGTGCGGGTGCCTGAAGGCGGAAATGGAGTCCTTGCGCGCGTGTCGCTGCCCGCCGCCTGCGAAAACCAGACCATTGTTTTCCTGCGCTGGATCATGATATCAAATGTCTCGGCAAAAGGCGCAACCGTCTCTTCCGCAGGCAAAGGCCGCATTCAAGACCTCTCCATTACCGGAACAGCCTACAACCAGCCTCCCGTGCTCGATCCGATCGGAAACTTCACCGTTTTCGAAGGGGAGAATGTCTTGTACACCGTCACCGCATCCGATCCGGTGGATAACGATCCGATCACCTTGAGCGCGACCAACCTGCCGGTGGGCGCGACCTTTATCGGAGGCCTCCTTACATGGAATAACGCGATGCCGGTTGGAATGTATACGGGAACGGTTTATGCCACCGATAAAGACGGCTTCGACAGCGAACCCGTCACCATTACCGTGGTTGAAAACCCGAAATTGATGATTACCGAAATTGCCGACCCGGCCGGAACCGGCGGCGGCGACTTCCGTTTTGTCGAGCTCTACAACGCTGGAAGCAATCCCGTCGATCTGACCGGCGGAAACTGGCACCTCAGCCAACAGGCCAACGGCTCCACATGGAAAGATATCCCGCTCCACGGCATCCCTCCCGGTGGCTTCCCGATCCGTGGAACCATTGATCCTGCCGACACATGGGTTATTGCATTCGACAGTGCCGACTTCCAAACCGCATACAGTTTTGCGCCTGACCAAGAAAACGATTCGGTCAACGGCAACGGCGACGACGCCTACTTCCTCTACTATGGCGGGGATCACGCCAGCGGAACACTGATCGACATGTACGGGAAGGTTGACACCGATGGTTCGGGCGAGGCATGGGAATACACCGATGGCCACGCGGTTCGCAAACGTTCCGTCTCGCAGCCGAGCACCACTTGGACATCCTCCGAATGGGTTATTGTAAACGGTGCAACCCCGGACGATATGGGGCCCGGCGTGCGCGGCAATCTCCCGCAGTTCCAAAATCCAGAAAATCGGTGGGTGTTGCTCGAACAGGCTTTGTCATTTGATGTGACGGCCACGGATCCCATTGACGAAGACCCGGTTGTTATCAGCGCCACCGACCTGCCGCTGGGCGCGACCTTCACTTCCGGCACGTTTAACTGGAACAGTGCGTTTCCGGTCGGCATTCACACCGTAACCTTTATCGCCACAGACTCGGACGGAAGCACGACCGAAACGGTCGATATCACCGTCCTCGAAAAACCGCTGTTGCTGATCTCGGAAGTCGCAGACCCCTCAGGTGACGGAGCGGATATCTACCGCTTCGTGGAGTTGTACAATGCCGGAGCCAATGCCATCAACCTGGCTGCGGACGGCTGGCACCTGAGCAAGCAGGTTAACGGCGGAACATGGAGCGATGTGGAGCTGACCGGAACGATCGCCGCCGACTCCACATGGGTTGTTGCCAACAGCGCGGCGGACTTTCAGGACGCCTACGGGTTGGCTCCGGATCAGTCGAGCAGTTCGATCGGCGGCAATGGAGACGATGCCTATTTCCTCTACTACGGTGGAGACCATGAAAACGGAATCCTGATCGACATCCATGGCGCATTCGACACCGATGGAACCGGAACCCCATGGGATTACGAAGACAGCCGGGCCAACCGCAACATTGCTGTCCTGCAGCCCAACACAACATGGACCGCCTCCGAATGGACTATCACCTCGCCGGCCACCATAAACGACATGACACCCGGCACACACGGCCCCGCCCCTCGGTTCGAGAACCTGCGCGATGAGTTTGTGTTCCTCGGCGATGACCTCTCGCTGACGGTCACAGCCGTCAATACGGTCAAGACCGATGTCATCACACTCTCCGCCGTCTCTCTGCCTGCCGGAGCGACCTTCCCGCCGGCGACCGGCCCGGACCGCGTCAGCAGCCTGCTGAACTGGACGAGCCCGGCCGCCGGAACCTACACCGCCACCTTCGCCGCCACCGGCGAAAGCGGAACCACAACCGAATCGATTACCCTCACGGTGGCGAGCACGTCCAGGATTGACGGAAACTTCTACGGCTGGGTCTACGGCACCATCGTTAAACTGACCAACGGACAGTTCTGGCACAACACCGGCGGGGTCGGCAGATCAGTCCATCCGCCATTGCGAAATCCCGATGTATCCGTCACCAATCTGTTCGGAACCCACCGTATGAGCGTCGAAGGGGTCAGAGGCTATACTGAAGCGGCGCGGATCGAGATCGACGAGAGCACGGTCAGCGGTTCCTTCAGCGGCCTGCACAATGGCAATATTTACGCACTGAGCAATGGAGCCCGCTGGAAGCAAGTTAGTTTCGAAAACAGTCCGTCATCCGCTGGATCGGTAGCAGTCTGGCACTGGAGCAATCCGGAAGGAACTTTCCTTCGATTTCGCGACCCTGAGGACCGGGTAATTGGAACCTGCAAGGTTGAGCCAGCCACTCCACCGGCCCATACTCCCATTCTCAGCCGGATCGATGGCTGGTTCCGCGGATGGAATAACAAACGCGTCTTTGCTCTGGCCAACGGACAGTTCTGGCAGCAAACCTCTCTGGACAGCTCAATCGAAACACTCTACCGCCCGGATGTCGTCATCACGAACTGGCTACTAAGCGGCCACTGGCGGATGACGGTCAGCGGGGCGGCGACTCCCCCGACCTACGTCGAAGTCCGGCAACGAACCGGCGTCACCCGCACCTCCATTGATGGATGGTTCTACGGCTTTGGCCATAACAAAATCTTCCATCTGCAGAACGGTGGGTGGTGGCGGCAATCTTCACTGGACCGCTCCGCATACGCCGCCAACAATCCGGAAATTTTGATCTGGGATGATAACGGAACCGATAGACTCGAAATACCGGATGCGGGGATGTCTGTTTCCGCAAAACAGCTCTCTGTTATCAACGAGAGCACCGTCATCAGCACGTTTATCGGCCTGCACTACGCAAACATCTACGAGCTGGCCAACGGGCAGGATTGGATGCAGGTCGGTTTTGAAAATATCGCATCCGCAGAAGCCGCTCCGGCAACCATGCTGTGGGCTGAAGACGGCACGACCCACCTGCTGGCCCGTGATGGAGGCGACCGCGAAATCGGTCGCAGCGCCGTGGTGAATCCATGGGCAGACAGTGACGGCGATCAAATCCCGAATGCCTCGGAACTCATTGCCGGAACCAGCCTGCATGATCGAAACGACTTTTTCCTGATTACGGACATCCAGTATGACAGCCAGAGCCGCGCCGTCCTGAGCTGGGCATCCATCTCCGGGCGGATTTACACCGTTGAATGGACTCCGGCGCTCACCCAAGCTTTCCAACCGTTGGAAACCGGCATCACCTGGCCGCAGAACAGCTGGACAGATGTGTACACAGGATCTGGAAGCGGCGGCTTCTACCGCATCCGTGTACAGCTGGAAAATTAATTTTTCCGATCGCCGTAATTTTCCAATCAAAAAACAATGAAACCTGAAAAAATCCGGCCTGTAATCGCTCCCGACTTTTTAAAGTTTCCCGTCGCCGGAAAACCAGTCGGCATGGCGCCGGGCGGCGAACTCCTCGACCCGGGAGTCGATCTGGGCCCGGTCGAGTATGGCGAGACGCTCCAAACTGAACTCCTCTACACCGAACGAAGCGGTGATGGTTCCATACACCATTGCCTTCCGGATCGCCTCTTCGTCGCACCGGCCCGATTCAGCAAGGGCACCCATCAGGCCGCCGGCAAAGGTGTCGCCCGCGCCGGTCGGATCTTTAAAATCGTCCAGCAGAAAAGCGGGGATCGACCAGCTGTCCTCCCGGGTAATCAGCATGCTCCCGTCGCCGCCCTTTTTAATCAGCACGAAGCGCGGGCCCATCTCCAGCAGGATCTGCGCGGCGGCATCGAGAGAGTCTTCGCCGGTGAACAGGCGGGCCTCGGACTCGTTGAGGGTGAGCATGTCGCATTTGCCGACCCCTTCGACGAGTTCGTCGCGCGCGATGTTGATCCAAAGATCCATGGTGTCGATCAAAACGAATTTCGGGGAGTGCACCTGCTCGAGAACGTGGAGCTGAAGCGCCGGGGCGATATTGCCAAGAAAGAGATACGGGGCATCGCGGTAGGCTTCCGGCAATTCGGGAGAAAAGGCTTCAAACACATTCAGGTCGGTCGACAGCGTCTGGCGGTTATCCATGTTTTCTTCGTAGACACCCGACCAGCGGAAGGTTTTCCCTTCTTCGGTCTGCAGACCGGCCAGGTCGATCCCCATGCCTTCCCAAAGTGCACGGTGCTCATCCGGAAAATCGGTGCCGACCACGCCGACCATGCCGGTTGGAACGAAAAACGAAGCGGCGGCGCAGGCATAGCTGACGGAGCCGCCGAGGATTTCGACTCGTTTTTCGCGCGGAGTTTCAATGGTGTCGATGCCGATTGAGCCGACAATGACCAACGTGGGGGCAGCGGAAGTATTCATGAGCTCAGGCGGACGTAGAGGGCGGCGGAGCCCCGATGATTTCACGGATATGGACTTTGATTTCGCTGACTTCGACGATGCCGAGGCCATCCCGAATGCTTTCGCGCACCCGATCCTGCAACAGCTGAGAAAGCTCCGGAATCCGGGTTCCTGTCTGAATCTTCACATCCAGATCGATGCGGATTAGATCTTTTCGAGAACGGATTCTCGGCTCCATGCTGAGCACGGCACCAAACTCATCGCCGAGCTTACGGATAAAGTTGCTCACCGCACTCACACCGATCGAAACGGTTCCGCCGTCCGAATCGAACGAGATCGTCCGAATTTTTTGGCGGGGCCGACCCCAGGTCACCAGATACAAAAGCACCAAGAGGATGAGGATGCCGCCGACAGCCTGTCCATACCACGGAGACTCCTGAACCAGTGCAAACGCCCTGTTGCGAAGATCGGTATTAAACCCGTTGCCGTAGACCAGCGCCGCACCCCCGACCCCTACGATCAGGACGATCAGCAACCCTGCGAGTCCGTGCAGAAATTTTTTCATTAACTCCTCATTCCGGTGCGTGGGCTGTTCCGACGAACTCCCGTTTTTTCTTCTCTAGCGGTCTACGATGAAATTATCGTGCATAAACTTTTCGAGGAAGGCGGTGTTGTATTCGCCCTTCCGGAATCGTTCATCCGCCAGCAGGGCTTCGCCCAGCGGAACGCTGGTGTGCGGGCCGTCAATGGTGAACTCTTCGAGTGCACGTTGCAGGCGCATCAAGGCTTCTTCGCGATCCGAACCACGGGCAATGATCTTGGCGATCATGCTGTCGTAGTAGGGGGAAATGGAGTATCCGCTGTAGACATGCGAGTCGATCCGAATGCCAGGGCCGCCGGGGAAATGCACGGCGTTCACCTTGCCGGGAGACGGGGTAAAGTTGTTGTAGGGATTCTCGGCATTCACCCGGAACTCAATCGCATGGTAGCGAATCTGGACATCCTTCTGCGAGAAAGAGAGCTTCTCGCCAGCAGCCACGCGGATCTGCTCCTTCATGAGGTCGATGTCGGTCACCTCTTCAGTGACGGTATGCTCCACCTGAATCCGGGTGTTCATCTCCATGAAGTAGAACTCTTCCTCTTTTTCATCGTATAAGAACTCAATCGTTCCGGCACTGTCGTAGTTCACCGCTTTGGCCGCGCGCACGGCAATCGCACCCAACTCATTCCGCTGTTCATCGGTCAGCGTTGGGCACGGCGACTCTTCAAGCAGTTTCTGGTGGCGGCGCTGGATGGAGCAATCGCGCTCACCGAGATGCACCGCATTCCCGTGTTTATCCCCAATGATTTGTACTTCAACGTGACGGGCGGACTCGATGTATTTTTCCATGAAGCAGTCCCCGTTTCCAAACGCGCTTTCTGCTTCCGCACTGGCCATCATGAACCCCTGCGCCAGACTGACATCATTATGCGCGACACGCATGCCCTTCCCGCCGCCGCCGGCGACGGCTTTCACGAGCACGGGATAGCCCATTTCACGAGCCAGCTCGAGTGCATCCTCTTTAGTCGGAAGAATTCCCTTGGATCCGGGTGTAATCGGGACCCCGGCTGCCTTCATCGTATCGCGCGCAATGGCTTTGTCGCCCATCTTGCGGATGAGATCGGGTGCTGGCCCGATGAAGGTGATGTTGCAACTCTCGCAAATCTCAGCAAAGTGAGCATTTTCGGCGAGGAAGCCGTATCCTGGATGAATGGCGTCCACATCCGTCACTTCGGCGGCGCTGATGATATTCGCAACCTTCAAATAGCTGTCGGTGGCGGAGGCCGGGCCGATGCAAATGGCTTCATCCGCCATCTGAACGTGAAGAGATTCTTCATCGGCCTCGGAATAGACCGCAACGGATCGAATGCCCATCTCTTTACAGGCCCGGATAATCCGCAAGGCAATTTCACCCCGGTTGGCAATCAGTATTTTTTCAAACATAGGTAACCCCTTCAGGTTAAGACTGAAACTTGAAATTTGAAATCCGAAAAATCTTATATCCCAAACTCTCCCCGCAGTTCAAGTTTCCAGTTTTCAATTTCAAATTTCTCTCTTACGCAGGATCCACAAGGAACAGTGGCTGACCGAACTGGACCGGTGTGGCGTTATCGACCAGAATCTTTTTGATCGTCCCCTTCACATCCGCCTTAATCTCATTCATCACCTTCATTGCTTCCACAATGCAAACCACGCTTTCCTCACCAATTTCCATACCGACAGAAGCAAACACATCCGCATCCGGTGATGGCGAATTATAGAAGGTTCCGACCATCGGGGAGGTAATCTCCACCAACCCGTCATCCGCGGCGGGGGCTTCAGCCGCGGAAGCGGCGACCGATGCGGCAGCCGTCGGAGCCGCGGCGGGAGCGGCCACCAATTGCGGAGCGGCAGCCACAACCTGCGTCACCTCGCCAGCACCACGCTTGAGTTGCAACGTACCCTCTTCATTTTCGAGTAAAAATTCTGACAGATCATTCTCTTTCATCATTTGAACGACTTTTTTGATGTCTTTGAGTTCCATGAGATATTTCTCCTTATTTAGTAGGTGAGGTTTTAAATTATCATTAAACAAGTTTTGAACGCAAGGCTTCCGGCACACCTCGTTGGTGGGTGTGACAGATTGCAATGGCAAGCGCATCAGCAGCATCCTCCTGTGGCGGTTCAGCCAGCCCCAGCAAACGGGTAACCATGGCCCCCACCTGCGCCTTTTGGGCGGAGCCGACCCCGACCACAGCCTGCTTGACGGAGCGCGGGGAATATTCATAGACCGGAAGGCTATGCAACGCACTCAAAGCAAGCACGGTGCCGCGTGCCTGCCCGAGGATCATCGCTGTTTTTGCATTCTTGGCAAAAAAGGCACCCTCAATGGCCACCTCATCAGGCGAAAACTCTTCGATCAGCAACTCGATTTCGCGATGGATCGAGGCGAGACATTCAGAATGTTTCAGCTTCGGCTTGTTTTGAATCCGCCCATACGCGAGGGCGCGCATCTGTTGGCCGGACACCTCCAGCACCGCCACGCCTGTTGAGCGCAGCGAGGTATCCACCCCTAGAATACGGGTTGCACTCATTCCAATTCCGCTAAAATGGATTCGTCGATATCAAAGGAAGGGTAGACATTTTGGACATCATCGAGCTCTTCAAGCAGGTCGATAAATTTCAACAGCTTTCCTGCCTGATCCTTATCGCTCACGGCGGTCGGCAAGTCGGGGATCATAGTGATTTCAGACGAAACCGTTTCAAGACCCGCTTCAGAGATGGCATTCGCTACGGCCATATAGTCGCCGGGCGCAGTGAGCACTTCAAACTGATCGTCTTCGCGGCTCATATCCTCGGCACCCGCCTCGAGGACAAGATCCATCAATGTGTCTTCTTCAACCAGATCACCGGAAATTAAAATCTGCCCCTTGCGCTGGAAGCTCCGGCTGACAGCCCCCTGCTGGGCGAGGTTGGCTCCATTTTTTGTCAGTACGTTTTTGATCTCGGAGGCCGCGCGGTTTTTATTGTCGGTCAGCGCCTCAATCACAATGCCGATGCCCCCAGGCGCGTAGGCTTCGTAAACACACTCTTCGAGCTGACCGCCATCGAGCTCGCCGGTTCCCTTTTTGATGGCGCGGTCAATATTATCCTTCGGCATCGAAACGCCCTTGGCTTTCTGTACCAGCGCACGCAACTGAATATTGTCATCCACATTACCGCCACCAGCAGAAGCCGCCACAATAATTTCCTTGGCGATCTTGCTGAACACCTTGCCGCGCGCGGCATCGGCTTTGCCTTTTTTGTGCTTAATATTCGCCCACTTACTATGACCCGCCATAACATCCTCCAAACTCTTCTCAACAAATAAGATCGGGGTTTATATCACAGGGGCATTAAGGAGCCAAAGTTTTTCCATCACTCCAGACCTCCTCTCACCATCGGAACGAAGCGGACGGGAAGATCCTCTTCCAAAACCACACGGCTCTCCCGCTTGCGGAGGATCTGCAGCCGCTGAACCCGGCCGCCGACCGGCAACATCATCCGCCCGCCCTCGGCGAGCTGCTCAATGAGTACCGGCGGCACCTCTTCCGGCGCGCAGGTTCCGATGATGATGTCGAAGGGCGCGTGCTCCGGCCACCCGGCGTACCCGTCGCCGCAGCGCACCTCCACATTGCGAATCCCCTGCTCTGCCAGAACCGTTTTTGCATGCGCGGCCAGCTCCGGCACAATTTCAATGGTGTAGACGCGTGCGCCGAGTTCGGCCAGCACCGCAGCCTGATAGCCCGACCCGGTTCCGATCTCCAATACCTTATCGCCCGCCTGCACCGCAAGGGTCTGCGTCATATAGGCCACGATGAACGGCTGGGAAATGGTCTGACCAAAACCGATTGGACACGGATGATCCCCGTAGGCATCGCTGTTCTCACGAAACGGTTTGGGGATAAAAAGATGACGCGAAACATTTTTCATTGCAGAGAGAACACGTTCGTCGTGTATGCGATAGCGAACCCGAAGAAACTCCACCATTTCACCTCGCGCCTGTTCGAGGGCATCATCGTGAATCTTCATCGAAACCTCCTCGTTGCACCCTGCCGCCAGAAGCAGGATGGCAAGTGCCGCCGTTTTCATGCTTTGAGGCTAACGCGCCGCGCGAAAAAAAGAAAGCCCGGATGCTTTTTTACACGAGCCTTTCTCTAGCGCGTTCATGAAGCGTTGAAATAGGGGTCATGAAATAGGGGTCAGGTCTGAATATTAAACATTCGCTCTATTTCCTGAGAAAATAGGGGTCAGGTCTGAATATTAAACATTCGCTCTATTTCCTGTATCGACTTCTTCAGCTTGGCCTCTTTCAGCATTCTTTTCTCAAAACGCTTTATCAGTTGCCCGACTGCCGGATATTTCACACCCCCTGAAGCTTTTCCTATTTCCGCAAGCGTTAACCCTCCATATTGACGAGCCAAATAATAGGTGGCAGCTCGCCCCCAGTCTCCGCGCACAAACGCAAACTCCGACCAGGAACTTCCTTTGACCTGTTCTACCGCCCTGACAATCACACCCCAACTGGTTCGATGACGCAACATA
>JAUXCB010000114.1 GCA_030619095.1 Verrucomicrobiota bacterium
GCAATCTCCTTCGGGGCAATACGCGTACCGGCCATGGATGTCGCACGGCTCAGGTGGTAATTCTGGCAGAATCCGCAGGTCAGGTTGCAGCCGACCGTCCCGAACGAGAGCGCACTTGATCCCGGCAAAAAGTGAGTTAGCGGTTTTTTCTCAATCGGGTCGACCGCCAGTCCGCAGGCGAGGCCGTAGGAATCTGCGATCAGTTCGTCACCGGCCCGCCGCCGGACAAAGCACGCGCCACGCTTTCCGTCCGCGATACGGCAGTGCCGCGGGCAAAGGGTGCATTCAATCAGCCCGTCTTCCCGCAAATGCCAGTATGCTGCCGTTTTCATGGCGCAATCATAAGGAGATATCTCACAATGAGCAAACAAAGAGGGGCTTTTTACAACCGCTGTCGCTAGAGGAATAGAGAGAACCAGCCGAGTTGAGAGATGCTGGGCTCTTTTCTCTGACTTTCTCGGAGCCTCTCTAGCGGCAGCGGTTGTGAAAAGTATTCCGATGATCCTGTTATTCTGTCAAAAAACTGATTAAATGTTGCCATGAGTGTGAAGGTCAGAGAGCCCGCTGTGTCGGGGATGTTTTATCCATCTGATCCCGGCGAACTGCACAGGCAGATCGAAGGCTTTCTCGAACAGGCGAAATCTCAAAAAGGAAAATCGCCAAAAGCAATCATCGCCCCGCACGCGGGAACTATTTATTCCGGCCCCGTCGCCGCCAGTGCCTATGTGCGCCTTCAGCCCGCCGGGATCGAGCGCGTCGTGCTGCTTGGCCCCTCGCACCATGTCTATCTCCACGGATTGGCCGCCCCCGAGTCGCTGACATGGACGACCCCGCTTGGCGAGATACAGATCGATTTCCAATCCCTGGAAAAAATCCTGGCGTTTCCGCAGGTCACAAGCTCAGATGCCGCGCATGCGGCCGAGCACAGCCTCGAAGTACAGCTGCCCTTCCTTCAGACCGTGCTTGGCGACTTCCAGCTCGTTCCGCTGGTCACGGGCGGGGCCGAAAAAGAAGAAGTCGCCGAAGTGCTCGATGTGCTGTGGGGAGGGCCCGAAACCCTCATCGTCATCAGCTCCGATCTCAGCCATTACGAACCCTACAAGCAGGCGGTCAAAAAAGACCGGGCCACCTCGCAGGCGATCCTCGATCTCGACCCGCGCGGAATCGAATCCGACAATGCCTGCGGACGGATTCCCATTGCGGGGCTTCTCCATCTGGCCCGGAAGAAAGGGCTGCGCGCGGAACGGCTCGATCTGCGAAACTCCGGCGACACCGCCGGGCCTCGGGATCAGGTTGTCGGCTACGGCGCGTTCGCCTTTTATGAATAAAATGCATGTTTTTTGTGCAACTTTAGACGGTTGACAGGGCGCATCTTCACGAATACTTTTAGTTCAGACGACACACTTTATTGCGGAGCACCTGATCGTTGGGGAAAGACGAAGGTACGGTGCTGTCGAAAGTTATGAACGAAAGGGGAGAATGTATTCCACCGCACACAAAAACCTTCTCCTCCAGATCGCGCGCGATTCAATAGAACATGGATTGAAAAAATCTGAAGGCTGGGTGCGCGCACCCAGTGAGATCCCTTCGGAATTACAAGAGGAGCGCGCGACGTTTGTGACGCTGACTCTCGGCGGAGAGCTGCGCGGATGTATCGGGATGCTGGAGGCCTGCCGCCCGCTGGCCGAAGACGTCGCCGAAAACGCCTGTTCTGCCGCCTTTCGCGATCCGCGCTTTCCGCCCCTTTCGCGCGCTGAGTTTGACGACCTTCACGTCAGCATATCCGTTCTTTCGTCGCCGGAGGAGATGGGTTTTTCCTCCGAAGCTGATTTGCTGGGAAAAATACGCCCCGGCATTGACGGGTTGATTTTGCAGGAGGGGTTTCAGAAGGGAACGTTCCTTCCGAGTGTTTGGGAGGAGCTTCCTGAAACAGAACTGTTTTTCAAACATCTCAAAATGAAAGCCGGACTTCCCGCTGACTACTGGTCCGACACCCTTCGCATCTTTCGCTACACCGCCGAATATATTCAATAACTGTAAGGAGAAGACGATGGAAAATGAAGTTCCGAAAACAAACGATGAAGAACAGATGCAGGAAACACCCGTTGCTGAAGCGACTCCGCTGGTTGCACCGCCATCGGCGCGTGGACTCACCAATGAGCAAAGAACATTTGCGCTCTGTTCATACCTGATCCCGCTGGTCACCAGCACCACATTCATCGTGCCGCTCATTATCTGGCTGCTGAAAAAAGGGGAGGATGATTACGTCGAAAAACATGCCAGAGAATCGCTCAACTTTCAGATTTCATTTATGATCTATGCCTTTGTTGCATGGATGAGCATTTTTGTCGTGATCGGTGTTCTTCTCTTTCCGGCGGTCATCATCGCCTATGTTCTCTTTTCTATTGTCGCCAGTGTGAAAGCGTATAAGGGCGACGACTACAAAATCCCGCTCTGCATCCGGCTCATTAAATAGAGCCTGTCCCAACTAAGCCATCCCCTTTGTTTTCAGGGTCGATTCGTATGAAGTTTCCGAACAAGAGAGGCCTTTTTTCCTCTCTTGCCGGAAAGAGCTTTTCCTTTTCAAGGTAGAAACAATACGTGCAATCCAGATTGCACAACGGCCCGATCGGTTTGGCCATCACATGAAACGGGCCAGGCATTAGCTAATGCGAAAGCTTTGGCGCTGAACAAAGTCCATCAGCACGAGAGCCGTCATGGTCTCCACAATAGGAATCGCGCGCGGAACCACGCAGGGGTCGTGGCGGCCCTTTGCTTCCAGCACCGAAGCCTCGCCCCCAAACGTCGCGGTCTCCTGCGCCACCCCGATCGTGGCCGGCGGCTTGAAAGCCACGCGAAAGACAACCGGCTCGCCATTGGAGATGCCGCCCTGCACGCCGCCGCTATGGTTGGTAGCGGTTCCCAGCCGCCCGTCCTTCTGCACGAACGGGTCGTTGTGATCCGACCCGAACATGCGCGCACCGGCAAACCCGGAACCGATTTCAAAGCCCTTGGTCGCCGGGATCGACAGCATCGCCTGCGCAAGACGGGCTTCGAACTTGTCGAAGATCGGCTCGCCGAGTCCAATCGGAACCTGCTCGGCCACGCAGGTCAGTACGCCGCCGACGGAATCTTTTCGATCACGCACGGCGGTCACCAGTTCGATCATCTTTTCGGCGGCGGCTTCATCGGGGCAACGGATCATATTCGCGTCGACCTGCGCGCGGGTCGGAACGTCGAGGCTCATGTCGCGCGCGTCGATCTCGCCGACGGAGCTGACCCATGCGGTAATCCTTATGCCGAAGCGCTCCGCGAGAATTTTCTCGGCAATGGCACCGGCAGCGACGCGGCCAATGGTTTCGCGTGCGCTGGAGCGCCCCCCTCCACTGGCGGCGCGGTTGCCGTATTTCATCTGATAGGTAAAATCGGCATGCGACGGACGCGGCACATCGCTCATTTCCTGATAGTCGCCGGGACGCTGGTCGCGGTTGTTGACCATCAACCCGATCGGTGTGCCGAGGGTCTTCCCGTTTTCAACGCCGGAAAGAATAGTCACTTGGTCGGCCTCATCGCGCGGGGTGGTCATGTCGCTCTGGCCGGGCCGGCGGCGGGTGAGCTGCGGCTGGATATCGGCTTCGCTCAGCTCAATATTGGCCGGACATCCGTCGACAATTGCGCCCACGGCCTTGCCGTGCGACTCGCCGAAGGTCGAGACCTTGAACAACGTTCCCAATGTGCTAGACATAATTCATTCCTTACTTTGCTGATTAAAGGAACACATTTATACCAGTTCCCCGCCATAGGGTTGGATAGAAATTTTCATAAAACTATTTAAACCAATTCCGAGAAAACCGAATTGCCGATGAACAAAGCGGTCTGCGCCAAGGCCAACCGCCTGCCCGACCGCTGGAGAAGCCCCTCCGCCAGCAGATGCTCCACCGCTTCCCCGCAAAGCTCATCAACGCGAAAGCCGGTCAACTCCTCGAACCCCGCCAGGTCCACCCCCTCCATCAGGCGCAACCCCATCACCAGCGTTTCGCGCGCCTTCTCTTCAGGCGACAACCGCTCCATCTCGTCGAACGGATTCTCATTCTTCAGCAGGCGGTCGCAATAGGTTTGCACGTCGCGGATGTTGCCGAAACGCGCACCGTTCCAATGCGAATGCGCCGCCGGGCCGCACCCGAAATATTCCCCAGCCTGCCAATAGAGCAGGTTGTGCCTGCATTCCCGCTCCGGCTTGCAAAAGTTAGAGGTTTCGTAATGCCCGTAGCCCGCGCCTTCCAGCAGGGCCTTGACCGCAAAATAATTATCCGCCTCCTCGTCGTCGCCGGGCGGAACAATGCGGCCTGCATCGCGGTCGTGCGTCAGCGGGGTGTCCGGTTCGTAGATCAGGTTGTAGTAGGAAATGTGCTCCGGCTCCAGCTCCACCACCCTCCGTGCATCGGCGAGCACCTCCGCCGGTGCCATGCCCGGAATGCTTTGGATGAGATCGATGTTCACATTTCCGAACCCCGCCTCGCGCAACATCTGAAAGCCTTCGATGGCTCCGTCGCCTTGATGGATGCGCCCGAGCAGGCGCAGCGCCTTGTCGTTGAACGACTGCACCCCGATCGAAACGCGGTTGACCCCGCCCTCCTTCATGATCGATAATTTGTCCGGCGTCAGCGTACCTGGATTCGCCTCGCTCGAAAACTCAATCCCATTCGTCAGATTGACCGATCCATGGATGCAATCAAACAGCGTAGCCAGTTCCCTCGGCTCCAACGCCGTGGGGGTTCCACCTCCAACAAACACCGTATCCGGCGCAAAGCCGGCAGGTAGCCGCCGCAGCTCAATCTCCAGACATTGCAGAAACAGATCCACATGATCCCATTCATTGGGCGTCAGCTTGTAGAAATCGCAATACCTGCACCTTGAAACGCAAATCGGTATGTGTATGTAGAGACCCGTCATGGTTGGCATAGAGTGCGCATTTGTTTTCATTCTGACCATCTGCATTTCAGATGATTCCCATCTCACTATAATCTTAAGAGTGTCGAATGTACGATAGCACCCAAATCAGCGCCAGAAAAGAGAAGGGTATTCCTCGCAGAAAGGCAGAGGTCGCAGAGTGTTTTATGCGGGGAATCGGCCTTTGCGTCCGCCAAATCTCTGCGAGGAACAACGGACTCCAGTCATGCAGGATGTTGAAGAGGGTTAAGCGGAGAGACTGCTTCAACAAGGATTGATCTGGTGTGACATTACGGAGGTTGAATTGCCGGGATTGAAAAAAGGAGATGACCGGAAGAAAGTGATTGCGTGGCATATCCGAAGAAAAACAAGCGTGCGAATCGAGTGGATTACGACCCGACTTAAAATGGGTGTCACGTCGAACTTTTCCTGTTATGTTCGGGCCGTAGAGCAATCAACGGAAGGTCTTCTGTAGGAGCTAAAAAACAAAATAACGAGTTAGGCGGACTGGTACCTTTCCAGGCCGAACCAGGTCTTTTTCCCGCGGAAAACATGATGAAAACGGTAGTGAATTACATCAAACAAGGAATTGTTTGACAAAAACAATTTGCCTAGTTAAAGAGAAGGTAGTTCGAGGGAAACCCTGTTCCAGACAATTCCTGTCGA